>CAKZLX010000155.1 GCA_937127265.1 uncultured Pseudomonadota bacterium | reverse complement strand
GTTAGGGTACGAGTTGCCGTGACCATCTCCAACAGCACAATTCATCGGGTCGTAGAAGATGTTCTTATCACAAACTGCATCAGAGCATACGAATCCGAACACTTGTGTGCACCATATACGCGGCTCCACAGCTTCTTTCTATGTGTCATTCGTTAGACTGGCTCGGTACAATTCTGTTTTATGGGAAGCATATAGGCAACCACCACATCCAGCGTGCTCCTTGAAGAGTACCAGACCTTCTTCGTGTGCATTTGCCTATTAAACGGTCAAGCACAAAACTGCAAACATAACCATCATTTTAAATTAATTCTCAAAATTTTAAACGTGATTGTTTCAAAAGCTGTTTTTTCATTTCATTTGCAATGTGTTCAATATCCAGTCGTGTACCGTGATAGGCGGCGTTACTCACCCGAGAACCACGTAAGGTTGCGATGACTTCGGCACCTCGGTCAAGAGCATCCGATTGGCGTTCTAGCACCATGCCAACGGCTCCCATGCCCAAAATCATTCCGTTGCGAGACTTGTCAAAAGGCCTCGCGGCATCTTCTAAGGAGGCCGTTGTTGAGGCGGCTCCCACAGCTAAAAATCCGGAACCGATCCATTCAAGCATGGTATTGTTGGTCACATCGTCGGCAGCAATAATGATGACCCTTTTGGCACGGTTACCTCGGATCCAGTCTTCGGCAATGGCAATGGCTTGTGATGTGGAGGCACAAGCAGCATTTACGTGGGTGTTTGGTCCTTTGGCCCCAATCAACTGGGCAAACTGGGCATGAGCCATCGCCAAGACTTGGAACAGGAATCGTCGATCAAATTGTCCAGTGCCATCATCACCATCACGTACAATGTGATTGGCAAAATTGGTGTGGCCAGAAAATGCTGAGGCAAAGATCACCCCAGTATCGTGTTGCAGTGCTTTGGGTAAGCGCCAACCGATTTTTTGTTCCAGTCCACTACGGGTGGTTCGGGTTTCTTCTATCAATGGAATGTTGGCGTCTTTTAAGGCTTCCAACCCTGCTGCAATCGCCAGTTTGGAGGTGATATCCAAAGAGGCGGCCCATTGTGGGTCAACATTATACTCTTCAATGAAATCAAAGGCTTGTGCTTGTCCTGCCCATTGTATGCAATCTTCTGTTCTGTTGACCTCTATAAACTCACCTTGTCCGGTGTCTGGATTTTTTTGCACCCGTACAATGTCTTTCATTAAAAAGAGATTTTTCATTTTGGGAGAAATGGCACTCAGGCGATTATCCCCACGCAAAATAGAAGGGATATTGTCTTCAGAAAAGACCCTTGAACCACCGGGGAGACCAAGAGAAGCCCCTGTACAGACCACTTCGACCAGCGGTTGGGAAACGGTGTTCTGTTGTGGTGGGGATGATTTTGCCAATAAAGCACGTAAATCTGCAATTTCTTTGGCTAAGGCCTGTTCACGAGCAGTGGGGCTTGGGGCTGATGCCCTACTTTCGATGACTCCTAAACTGAGCAGGTGGGCTAAACTGTCAATAAAGGAGAGTGCTTCACCACGACGGGGATGGTTGGTTGGTATAGCAACGTGGGACTTTCCTTTGAGCGTCATCCCAGTGAGTCCAGTAAGTGCTCTTTTGGGACCGCACTCTACAAAGATACGGCAACCATTTTGATGAAGTCCTTCAATCTGTTGAATCCACTCTACTGGAGAAGCAATTTGTTTGGAGAGAATCTGAATGATTTCGGGTACACTTTGTGGGTACCATTCTCCAGTAACGTTGGTTGAAATCGGTAGGTGTGGGGTTTGGATGTTGAGCCCTTCCAGCACACGTTGTAAGGGGTAGGCGGCTGGCGCGACAATTTCCGAATGAAAAGCATGAGATACCGCCAACTCTTGACAACGGATTCCAGCCTGTTTACACAATTCGATCATCGTCTCGACACCGACTGATGAACCAGCAATGACGGTTTGAGAGGGGCAGTTCTTATTGGCGGCAATCACATACTCATCGACTTGATTCAACAAGGGCTGTATTTTGGTCATTCCAGCCGCAACACTGGCCATCTTTCCAACATCTTCGAGAACAATAGCTGCCATCTCTCGTCCACGGGCGGATACGGCTCGAATAGCTTCCTCAAAAGTCATGATGCCTGCGACAACACAGGCGGCATATTCACCCAAGGAGTGACCGGCGACCATATCGGCTTCCACACCAAACGATCGCAGTAATCTGGCAATCGCAATATCGATTGTTAATGTTGCGGGTTGGGCAATACGGGTATCTTTGAGTTGTGCTTCTTGTTCCTCAATGGAGAGACCATTTTGTCCATTGATCAAATCGATAAGTGAAGTACCAGTTTCCTCGTGGAAGATTTGTTCTGCCTCGGCAAAGGTTTGGCGTACCACATCAAATCGCACGGAGAGTTCTTTTCCCATCGAAAGGTACTGACTGCCTTGTCCAGTGAACAGAAATGCCATTGGTTGAGTATTGACCTGTCGTATGTCGAAGTCGGTATAAAAGATACCGCGACCGATCAGTTGACTGGGGTTCTTACCTTTTCGTAGACTCTCCAGTAGGCGTTCCATTTGGCTTTGCAATTCTTCGTTGGAAGCACTGGAGAAGATGACCCGAATGGTATCTGAGGAGGCGTAATGCAACTGTTGGGTATTCTGCCAAACCTCAATGTATTCTTCCAATTGGAATGGAGTTTGCGCAGAAAGACAGGTGATTTCCGTGGGGAGTGGGAGGGTTTGTGCTGATTGTTGTTGAATGGTGGTCGGTGTGTTTTCCTCTAAAACAACGTGGAAGTTTGTTCCGCCAAAACCAAAAGCCGAGACACCCACACGACGGACTTTGTCAGACTCCCATTGCTCGGTGTCTTGTTGAATGGTGATTTTCTCCAAAGGCAAGTCTGTTCGAGGATGTTCAAGATTGGCGGTACCATAAAAAGTTTTGTGGTAAATTGATAGTGCTCCCTTCATCATTGCGGCGGCACCAGCTGCACTTTTGAGATGTCCGATGTTGCTTTTGATCGATCCCAGACGGGGTTTGTGTCTCTCTGTGGTGATCGAGTCGGCAAGAACGGTTGCTTCTACTTTGTCTCCAACTTGGGTGCTGGTTCCGTGACACTCAAAATAATCGACAGTGGAAATGTCGATACCGGCACTTTGGTAAGCCCGCTCTAAAGCAAGACGTTGTCCTTTGGGGTTTGGTGCGGTGATCCCTTTGCCTTTTCCATCGCTAGAGGAACCGATACTGCGAATGGTTGCGTAGATACGATCGCCATCACGTTGGGCATCAGAAAGACGTTTGAGGATCAGGATGGCTGCACCTTCTCCCATCACAAATCCATTGGCACGTTGATCAAAAGGGGCTGAGATATCAGCAGATAAGGCGCCAATTTTGGAAAACTTCACGTAGGTGGGAACACCCATTGAACGGTCTGCACCACCGGTGACCGCCATGTCAAACTCACCTTCACGCAAGCCTTTGACCGCTGATTGGATAGCCGCCATTGAAGACGCACAAGCAGCATCCACCGTAAAGTTTGGCCCATTAAAATCAAAGGCGTTGGCAATTCGTCCAGCAATTACGTTTGCCAATTCACCGGGCATGGTGTCTTCGTTAATGGTCGGCAAGTGTTTCTTGACGGTATCGATATCTTCAAGTAGGGCTTGTTGAACCGGTTCAGACAGCGATTGAAAGGTGCTTCCTGATTGTAAGTGTGCGGTTATTTCTGGTAATCGTGTACGAACGGTGTGGTCATCCGAAACCTCACCACCCATAGAGTTGCCTAGAATGACGGCAACCCGCTCGGGATTGGTTTTGGCGCTGTCATACTCAGCATCTGCTAGGGCATCAGAAACACTCATCAGCGTCAACTGTTGCACCAAATCAATTTGAGAGGCGACATTGGGTGGGATTCTAAACTTCTTGGGTTCAAAGACAAACTCCTCGATGAACCCTCCGATTTTACTATAGGTTTTATCGGCTTCTTTACGGTTTGCTGACCAAAAAAGATTGGGATCCCAACGCTCAGAGGGGACCTCTTGAATGGCGTATGTTTTCTGGCGTAACAATTGTTCCAATTGCTCAAGTGAATTGGCTTTGGGCAATCGACAACCCATTCCCACAATGGCTATCGGTTCAGGACTTCGTTCCGATGGTATAACAATGGTTCGTGATACGATGGTAGGCTTGGTCTGAACAGCTGTGAAATGAGGGGCTTTGTCTACGTCTGGTAGAGTATTGTCTTCCGTCAGTGTTGGAGGGGCATCTTCGATACGATCTGGATTGGTAAACGCCAGCAGCAAGGATTCAAGGGAGGGATATTCTGTGGCGAGTAACCGTGTTTTTAAAACGGATGTACCCCAAGGTGGCAAGATATCTGATGGGGAGTCTTCACGTAACCAACCGTCACAAACCTTCCACCAATCAGTACCGTCGGTCAGTTTTTGCAGACCATTACTGAGAGGGAAAGAGGCCACCGAGAGATTGTTGTGGTGTACAAATACCGAAGGATCAAGTTGTTGTAAAAATTGAAATAAGTTGGGCGGTAGTCCAAATTCTGTAAATGGCAACAATTGATTGGATAGCACCGTTCCAGCAAATCCTTCTGTTGATAACGTCTGCCATTCAACAGGGGTGAATCCCACGTCAAGGATGGTTCGTGCAGGATCAAGTTTCTGCAATTTGTCTTCACCGAGTAAGTCTGCCCAGGTTGAATCTGAAGTCCAACCCCCTGTTTCCGAGGTTCTCAAGATAATACCAGCAAATCCGCGGGGGACCTTGCGTGGCTTGGTGACCTCCAACCAAGTCTCGCGTCCTCGAATCGGCGAACGATGATTGCCACCTGCCAAGATAATCGGTCCTTTGCCGGGGATGTCACGTTTGCTACGGGTGCGAACCCATGCACCATTAGGAACTCTCGAACGATCCGAGGCACAGAGGTCAACAACTGGGATCGCTTGGGCGGAGAACACAAGTGGACAAAGAGAAACTCTTTCTGCGGGAAGGTAACAGAGAATACGTGGGGACATGGTATTTTTCCTGTAAGAAAGATAAAACATCAAGAAGGGTGAATACTGGTAACCAAACGTTTACATTTTTTCTATCAAAATAACTCGAACAGTGGTCGGATTTTACAATGCAAGACGGTGTCTACATTCATAACAAGAAAATATTGTGGATTTTTGCACTATGTGCTTTAATGGGTTGTGATTACCTCCAGAGCTTAAGAAACCAAGATGCTCCTGAAGAGGAACCAATTGCACGTGTTTACGATAAAATGTTGTATCCTAAAGACCTAACAGGTATTGTACCTGCCAGAACTGCCCAAGAGGATAGTGCCAACATGGTGCAACGTTTTGTAGACTCATGGATCAAAAAACAACTGATGATGCATGTAGCAGAGCAGAATACAAATTTAGATGAGGCTGAG
>CAKZLX010000154.1 GCA_937127265.1 uncultured Pseudomonadota bacterium | reverse complement strand
CGATACCAATGAACGTACTGTCTACCAAGTATCAATGCTTGGCGACAACCTCCAAAAACACACCACCATAACCTCCAGCGCAAAAATTAGTGGGCTTCATTATGATAATGACATTTTGCTGATTTGGATTGCGAGACCCTATACCGCGTTGGAACTATACTGGTACGATACTGCGACACAATCTCTTGACCGATGTCCGGCGCACGCACTTCTCGAGCATGGTCTACAAGGTATTTTTCGCTTGTCAGAAGGCATCGGATTTTCATTTCGCTCTGGGGAGAATTCGCTCCGTTGGACACTACATCTGGATACGTTACACCACAAACTACTGTTGGAAAATCATAGTGATTGGCAATATGCCCAAGATAATCTAGATGCCATGTTGTTGGCTTTCCACGACAAACCTACCTGTCTACCAAATCTACATGTTTTTGCCGAAGACGCCATTTTTGGGGTCATCCTTCACGTCAAAGGGACGCAGAAAAATCAACTCCTCTTGTGGACTGGGAATAGCATTCGTGGTTTCAACATCGGGGCTATCGAGTCAAATGGACGTATCATCCTCAAAAAGAACCGAGATTTGATCGTCTTGCAAGTGATGAAAGGTAATCAACCAATATCGTTAGAGAGTTTAACGGACATGTAAACCAGTACTCTAGTTCCCCATCACCGTCACCAAGACTCGACGATGGTGGGAAGCAACTCGGTGTTCAAACAAAAACAACCCTTGCCAAGTCCCCAACGCCAGATCACCATTGATCAAGGGTACCACCTCCGAACAGCCTGTTAACACCATTCGAATATGTGAAGGCATATCGTCGGGTCCTTCATAAGTGTGGATGAAATAGGGCTCATTTTCCGGTACTAGTTTATCGAAATAAGCATGCAAATCAGTTCGCGCATCTGGGTCGGCATTTTCCATGATGACCAACGAACAACTGGTGTGCTGGACAAAGATGGTGACCGTGCCATTGTGAATCTTGGATTGCTTGACCGCATCCCGCACTGCTTCGGTAATCGAATAGGTACCTTTGCCCGTTGTGGATACTTCGATGGTTTGGTGATGAACCTTCATGGTGTATCTGTAACAGATTGTTGGGGTGTGGACTATCACCAACAGTATTTAAAAAAACTTTATTAAAGTTGGATGACGATTGGCAATAATGATGGATGTATATAGGTTATTGCCGAGTTGGATTCAGGTAGACTGAGGAGGTAATTCTTTTGATTGGCCTACAAAGTGGTGTAACAAAAAGATCATTGAAAGATATGTAAATATCAATGTTGGTACATTCGTATTAAAACCCAGATCGAAAGGTGGGATACTGAAGATTTCTCTGAAAGATTGAGTTGCAATAAGGAGCATAAATAGAATGCCATAAACAAATACACCGATAATACCAACTTTATTGGCTACGGTACGCGTATGCCCCATAAGAGCATCTACTTTAAAAAAATACCATAGCGTTATCGCGGTAAAAATAGCTTCAATGAAAACGGCAAGATAAGGGGCTGACGCGTAATAGCCCAAACCCGCTTCCATAGAATCTTGACCGAAGATATGGTGCATATGGCCCGAAAAGAAATCCAGTATAAAATGTCCTATGAGTATCGCAACACTAATCAATGCAACTTGATTGCTTTTGAATAGTGTTTTCCCCACAATATAAATCAAAGCCAGCCAAATGAACTGTGGAATTAAGTCATGACTGTAGAGCATATCGGCATGCATATTGTTCAAAGACGCATCAAAAGCATCACTGGGTGATGTCACCTCTAATCCCAAGTAATGAAAGAAAAACCACAATAAATCTTGCAGCTGAGAGATGACTAACAAATACAACAAGGTACCTTTTGGCAGTCTTTGATGTGCGATCAGTGCTGTTGTAAAGTGTCCTGCCATCATAATAAACATACCTCTTTAGTCTTTATAGATACAAGTTATAATAACTATTATAAAGCCTAAAATTTTTAATGCAAGAATAAAATACCAATCGGTACTAAAATGAGAGAAAATTCAAAAAAACAGAAAAGAGGACGCCCGAAAAAAGTTGATCGCAATGAGATCTTACGGGTTGCTATCGACTCATATTGGAC
This sequence comes from uncultured Pseudomonadota bacterium, assembly GCA_937127265.1. Classification (GTDB taxonomy): domain Bacteria; phylum Myxococcota_A; class UBA796; order UBA796; family UBA796; genus CAJWHX01. The sequence continues at coordinate 3,316 of CAKZLX010000154.1, read as the reverse complement.
AGAAGGGATCCAAGCGATCTCTTTAAATGAGATATGTAGAAGAACAAAGACAGCAAAACCTGGGTTGTATAGAGAGTTTGCTAGTGAAGATGGATTAATGAGAGCTGCACTTGAACAATATCAAGATGAAGTATTATCTCCACTGCATCATCATTTACTTTCAAGTCTTACGCTTGAAGAGATCACGCAGAAGCTAGTCACTATTATGAACAGTAATACTGAGCGACCACAAGGATGCTTATTTGTTAAGATGAAAGAAGCCGAAGATCAACTTGGTGAGCAAACGAAACAAGCCTTACGACAGTGCCATCAAACAAGTTTAGAGATGTATAGACAAGTGGCCGAAAAACTAATAAAAAATAAGAGTATTGCTTCTCACTTGTCACCGATACTTGCTTCTAAGTATCTGAATACACAGATTAATAATGCTTCAGCACTTCTTGCAAGAGGAGAGAATATTCAAGATGTTGAGATGCTTTTAACCTTATCTTTTAGAGCGTTATTACGTTGATAGATGATTTACTCGGTGCGTAAACAGATACACCAGGTTGATTCATGAAAGCAAATGGTCTCATACCTTCTAAGTCATCTAGATTTCTCTTACACTATTGTATTTGAGTTCCAATACAACATAGATCCGTTGTTAATATAGAGACTTTATTAAAACACGACATAAGTGGCAATCAGAAGCATGATGGATGTTATTGGGCCCCACAACAGTCTCTATATTAGAGATGGTGTAATCCAATTCAACATCATGCTTAAGGCTTGCATTGCGATGGCTACATACGCTGTCCAGCCAGTCCAATTTAGTGTAAGTCCAGCTGCTGATGTAATGCTCGCTCCCATATGTGAGTGGTTTTACCTACAAATGACCGTCGTAAATTTAAGGCTATCAGCAGTCATCTAATACGACCTCAGTCTTGGTCTCGCAACAATCTGTCAATCGCGTTCAATCCAGATAGAATACTCCCAGGTACGCCCATTTGCTGATACACGTCATACACTTCGCCAGCAAAGTACACACGCCCATCCAATGGTTCATTCAAAGTTTTCCGAGTTCTCTTTGAGACACGAAACCCTTCGACCCAGGTACCTTGTGTGTAGGGTCGTTCGCCCCATTTTTCGATTCGATACTCTCCCAAATAATTGGTCGATGCCGCTCCATCAAAAATGACGTCTAATTCTGCCAATACTGTGTCAATAATTTCGGTTTCCGAAGACAATGCTGTGTATGCCTCTGCAGCAGGTCCCGTCACCAACACGCCGAGCACTGAATCCTCTGCATCTTTCTTGAAAGCGATGTCATAAAATGCTTTCTCTCCAGTTTCCACAGAACAGTACACCACATCTGGATAGAACGGATCTGAGAATTTCAGGAACATCTTCACGCCAGGTAAAAAGGGCACAGAGTCGATTGCCGTTTTCTTTGTTTCACTCATCTCTGGGATAAACTCTATTGTCTCGGATTTCAATACCCCCACAGATACAGTCACCAACACTTTATCTGCCTCAAACACATCGCCCGATTGGGTGGTGACTTCCACGGTGTCAGCAGAATAATCAATCCGTGTAACGGGACTGTTGGTTTGAATTCGGTGTGCTACTTTCTTGGCAAAATGCTCTTCGACAAAGGAAAACCAGGTGCTGTTTTTGAACTTGTGTTCGGGAAAAAACGAGAATAAACCGTTCAAAGCGCTTTGCGGAACCTCTTTGTACTCTTCACCATCCCACCGATACACATCTTCAAGCTGGTGCGGTACCAAATCTATGGTTTCAGACACCCCATCCTCGCCACTGAGAACATCCAATATCTCTGGATTGTTGTGAATCCATTCTGCGCCCAAATCAATCGGGAAGTCAGCAAAGTCTCTGTCTTCCTGAAGACGACCACCATAGTGATCTGTTGCCTCTAAGACGATGTACTCAACATCATTTTCTTCAAGAACCCTAGCAGCGGCTAATCCAGCGGCTCCTGCTCCTATAATGATGACATCTCCATCGTATTCATAAGACTTGTCGAGTGCCGTATAATCTGGCAGTTTTCGTCCAGCCCGAGACCCCCATTGAAAACAACCAACCAAAAGCCATACCAAACTATTCAATCCAAACATCATCAACCTCCTTCAATAGTTGCATGGGTAACGGGTGATGTTGTGTCAGCGACTCCAACGGCACGCCAAAAAGTATCAAATGCCAAAGTTGGTGCATCATTACGGGCTATCGTCCCCGCTGCAAGTTGAGACCACGCAATGACAATGAGTGCATCAAACACATCCGATACCCAAGAAGTTGGCAACTCACTGCGGATTTCTCCACCAACCTTAGCTGCCTCAATCATTTCGTAGAACTCAACATTTTGCCGCTCCACTTCTTGCTTGACCTGTTCATTTTCACAAGTCCAGAGTTCAGAGATAAGAAAATGAAAACGGGTTCCAATCGGTGTTATTGCCTCAAAATACCGCTGAAATATTTCCTGATGTGTCTCAACACCCTTAAAAATACCAGCGCAGGCTTCATCAATATCCTGTAATGATTTCATCGCTAAAGCGATGAGCAGTTCGTCTCGGTTCGAAAAGTATCGATACAATTTTGGACGACTGATCCCTGTTTTATTGGCCAGTCCGACCATATCCAAACCAGGATGAATACACAATGCATCCGCACAGCGTAACAAAATATCATTTCTAATATCTTCAATATTCTTTTTTGGCATTGATACTCCTTCAATATAATACATATATGTATCATAATATACAAGTATGTCTCACATGATATTTTAATTTATGTCCTTACCGATACTAAATCCATGATTTACCCATGAAACTGTATAAGTCCGACCTAGAAGAATCCGTCATCTAATGGTTCAAAGAACTGGGCTACGACTACCTGCACAGTCGAGAGATTGCCCCAGACTACCTCTGCAACAATGAGCGCGTTGTCGGTGATATTGATGATGGTTCGTCTGGTTCGATTTGATGGTTGGCAAAATACCTCAGTCGGAGAGTGATCAGTTCAAAGAACACTACGAAAGACATTACTTACCTATCGGCTTCATACCGACTTGGAGCTCTTCAACAAAGTGTATGATTACATTAAGAAGCACTATTGATATTTGACCTCTAATTTTGTCCCTCAAGTAGACCGTTCACCCAACATACGATAGTAAAGTTTCACCACCGTTTTCCCACTTTCGAAAATCCTTTCCCACTTCGTGCGAAAACCAAGGTTTAACCTACATCGAAATTGTGTCACCAACAGTATTTACCTCACCAAATCAAGACTTGCTATCTGGCAAAAGCTTGAACTCTTGAGG
>CAKZLX010000153.1 GCA_937127265.1 uncultured Pseudomonadota bacterium | reverse complement strand
AAAACATTATGCTTATATTTGAATCAGTTATTAATCAAACACAAACTGACATGAAAACTTTAACTGGATCAGAAAAACAAATAGCCTACGCAGCAAGTATCTTGAAAAAATTTAATGATACAATTAAATTTGGATATACTAAACTGTCAAAGCCAGAGCATATCGAATTTTTAAAAAATTATGAGAACCAGATTAATATGATCGAAGACTCAGGAATTATAATCTCTAAAACTAAAAATGTGCCATTAGAAGGAAGCATTGTAACTAATCCTGTTGAGTTGAAAATGATGATGCAAAACATTTTTAATAAATTCAAAACTGCCCTCTCAGGTTAATTTAAAGCAATAATTGATGGCTTATCTCTCACAAATAGCATTCTTAATAATAATAGCAACGGCCGGCTATTTTATCTATCAACGTGTTACTCAGATCAGAAAAAACATCTTTGGCAGTCTTTTTTCGATCTTTGTCACGCTCATCCCAACGCTGATTCAACAGTGTATAGATTGCCACCAAGGCTTCGGTTACCGCTTCAAAATAATCGTCTTTGGTAACTTCCAACAATCTATCGATCACAGGCTGGTTGAGAACGCCCATCCACCCTAGCCCTTTACAAGCATCACGACGGGTAAATCCAGACTTCGATTGATCGACTGCATACATCAACAATACATCCAATCGTTCGGTAAACTTCCCCGTTCCTAAGACTCGACAGGCACGTGCGGGGGTAACCAAACTGGTTTGTGCCGACAAACTATCTGCCTTATAGAGAATGAGTTGTCGTTCAACCTCTGTTAACGGGTCCTCCTGACCACATTCAACTTTTCGCAATAAAGCACACAGGGAATCTGCACTCTTTCCTAACACACGACTATCCTGTAATGTTGGTTCCACAAGAGGCTCAGGCTCTTCGGTAATATCGCCTAGTAGGTTGGCTATGACCTTAGCACAGAGCATTGGAGAGGTAGCATCATACTGCTGACGGGCAATTGCCCCCATCTTGGCTCTGGTAGCTGGGTCGTTCAACAACTCCATAGCGATACTAGCAAATTCGATTGGCTCTACAGTCTCAATAGTTTCACCAGATGTAATATCGACCCGTTCAAATACAACCCGAGTTGCCCCGAGATTTTGTAGCACCATTGCATTAACCGCCTGATGATCACCTGCAATATTGGCTTTAGGAATACAAATCGATGCCAAACCATTTCCACAGATTTCAACCAAAGACCCTGCACCACCACGGCAAACAACCAAATCTGCTGCGGCATAATAATCATCCATATTGTCGATATAGTCAGTATAGAAATACCGTGTAGCATAATCTGTAGGCAATTCATCTTGAACAGTTGCTAAGCGAGACTTTACATCGTCTTGACCCACATATGCCCCGCCCATATTCTTTCCAGTTCCGTGAAGAACATACACTTTAGGATCAGAAAGCAGCATCGGAAGTGCATCAACAACACCACGGTTAATCGTTCGAGCACCTTGTGAGCCACCAAACGCAAAGATGACTTTGGCATCCTCTGGGATTCTCAATCGCTCACGAGCTTCTTTTTTTCGGGTTTCACGATCGGTTTGCTGATCGACCAATAACCTTTTGCGAATCGGGTACCCAACGAAAATCTTCTTATCTTTCGGTACCTTTGCCCCTGGAAAGGATGTCCCCACCGCATCAGCAAACTTCACTCCCAAAGCATTCATACGACCCAACTCAGCATTGGCTTCATGAATAAACAATTTGGATTTAATCAAACGACATTTACGAAGAATCCCACCAGCAACAATAATTGGAGCTGAAACATATCCACCGGTTGCAATAATTGCATCTGGTTTAAAACGAAGAAGAATCCCACAAGCTTTGAAAAACCCCTTCACCAGTTGAAAAAGCACCTTAGGGTTGGTAACAGAACCAGATGTAGTCGCTACATATAATACACTCTTTTCATTCTGACTGTACCCTTTCCACTCCTTTGGCACAACGGACGCTTCGGCCTTGCCTTGTTTTCCAACATATCGATAGTTAGGCACATCATAGAGTTCTCTCAACGCTTCAGAAATCGCTATATTTGGTGTCACGTGCCCTCCGGTACCACCACCTGTAAAGAGAAACTTTCTTTTCTTGGAAATCTTCATTGTTACCTCAACTTGACACGTCAATACTTATTAGAATGCTATCTTATTTGGATGAACGATGGCAAGGAATATTTCATACAAATCCTGTTTTCTCTATCTATTTTGTGCTCTTTATGTAGTGTGATACATAGTCAACATGTTTATCCACTGGTTTCTCACATTTTTTGCCTGTACTCAACACCCACTTGATTTGGCACTCACGCCTGAAAATGGTGCCATGAACGTCTTGCATTGGTTTAGTTCTCCAGACCTGAAATCATGGTCTTACCAAGGGCCTGTGGCTTGGGGAGTCACCAGTCTTGGCGCACACTGGGAAAATGATACACTGGCCATTACTTGCATCCAAGAAGTACGCCCTCCAACTTGGTGGGAACAACAGTTTCCCAAAGTATACGGCTATCTATTTGATGGAGAGACTTTTACCCCCACAGATTGGAATATCTCTGACAGTGAAACCAACAGTTACATTGATCCACAATGGTATCAAGGAGAAATGTGGTATATCTCTCCTTCTGGTTATACAGGGGATCCAGCAAATGCGCCAAACACCCCCATTCGCTCAGAAGGAACAACCCGTTATTCTGCCCCACGTATTTCTGACCCCTCTCCTGTTTGGTATCAAGATGAAACCCATGTGTTTGCCACCCAAAATGGCTCTTTGGTACATCTTGTCGGAAACCCTTTACAACCAACCTTAGACCCCGAGGACGTTCGTCACTTCAATGGCACCACCGTCCCTTTTGCCTTTGTCCACAATGACCAAGTGCACTTGGTGGCCCAACGGCAATTTAATGGTCGCCGTATACCGATGATATCGCGATACACTATGGCCAAAAAATGGACAGGATGGCAACCGATTGCCGATATCCCACCCTCAATACAGGCTTGTACTTCGCCGATTGTGGAACGAAACCCCAAAGGTGGATGGGTGATGATGTGTATTGAGGAAAAACGTCGATGAAGTGGCTTTGGGTGAATGTTGATGAACTGTTGTCCCCTCTGACACAACGCCTCGAAAAGTACCCCTACCTAGAACGAATGTTCTATGAAGCCTGTGTCATATCGACACTCTATTATTGGGTTGTTACCATCGCAAAACACAATCGCTATCCTGGAGGTGATGGTCCACACATCATCGGAACGGCTGGTCGATTGGCACAATTGCTTCGTGATGGTGAATTTGAATGGTTTGTCTATTGCTTTTCCAGCCTCTTGGGTCCACACCCTCCATTTGCCTATGTCCCCTTCATCGCTTCGTCCTTTGTCTTTCCAACACTGTCCTACAATCACCTCATCGGTGGTGCCTTGGTTGTATGGGTTATTTCGGATGCTCTCTATCGTATCCGAGCCGGATTTCTAGGCATCTGTATATTAAGTGTTTGGACGCCGATCTGGCTCCAGGCAGAAAATGCCGGGATCGATCTGATAGCCGGTGCAGCAGTCATTCAAAGTGTCTCTCATTTGATTCGTTCTGAAAAACTGGACAATCGGTACCACACCTTAGGCTGGGGAGCTTGGATTGGGATTGCCTTTATGAGCAAATATACGGCGCCGATGTTTTTGTGGGGACCCTGTTTGGTGGCTGGTGTTTGGGCTTTGCAAACCAAACGTCTACTCCGAATCGCGCAAGGCATCGGTGGCTTTGCACTGGTTGCCCTACCCTGGTGGAGTACTCACTGGCAACAAGTAAAGGGATATGTGTTGGCCAGCGGAAACGCTCAATCTGGACTGTTGACCAACAAAACCATCATCACCGACCCATGGTCGTGGGAGAATATCTTGTGGTATCCAACCGCCATGATGGACAGTATTGGAACCAGTCTACCTTGGATTCTTCTACTTGGAATCGTTCTCGCCCACAGTTCCGTTCAAAAAAATCGCCAATGGACCGGTCTGGTTCTCAGTTCAGCAATTCTCGGTGGGTGGCTCATGCTCAACGCCCAAAAGCAACGACAAGACCGCTATGTCATTCCTGCCTATCCTTTGATGACGGCTGGACTGGCCACTGCACCGGTTTGGACAGTCGCTATCTCCACCCCTTTCTTGTGGTCTGTCATCAAGGAGAACTGGTCCCTCTACAACGATGGTTCCCCTGCCCCCTCACAACGAGATTACACCCACGATGTCACAACACCAGCCAAGACCTATCCCACACCCCACGAGGCATACTGGCCCATTTCTCACGGACTGGAACCTTGGAAAATTGATGAGGCTCTGCAAAAGATTTCACAGTTTCAAGGCACCGAAGGCACTGTTGGCTTTCTGTTAGACGAGCAAGGTGGAGCCCCTGGATATGGGATTATTCTGTCCAAAACTGTACAAATGGATTTAAAATGGCACATCGCTACCATTATGATTGCTCGACCAAATGGTCCGGGACCAAAAGACCCCAATCGTCCCTTGGCTTCAGTATTTGTCGGACCCTTTCTATTTGGTGAATGGCCTTCTCGTGAATTTGACATCATGCTTTCTATGGTCAAACACGATGACCCTCAACGGGAAAAGTGGCTGCAATCTACCAAGATGGTGGTCGTCGATGAATGGCGATTACCAATGGATCGGGTCGGTAGAATCTATGTCAAAGCAGATTTGGTTGATCGATACCAATCTAATAGCACCCCCTAATCACCTATTGGGTTGCACTTGAATCAGCACCCTCAATGGATTACATCTTGTAGACTCTTTTTGTGGAACCGTCATGACTTCCTTTTTATTGACAGCATTTTTTGCCTGCTCAACGTCAACTACCCCATCGACAAACGAACAACGCTTCATCAGTTTACACCCCTCTGTCACCGAAACTTTGTACGCATTGGGTGCTGAAAATCATACCATTGGGAGATCTGACTTTTGTGCAGTTCCGGAACGAGTGAGCACACTCCCTCCTTTTGGTACGGCCATTACCCCTAACTTTGAACAAATTGCCATGGCTGAACCTACTTACATTTTGGGTGATTCCTCTTTGGGGCAACATCAAGAAGCCCTATCCCAAATCGCTACGGTGAAAACACTTCCTTGGTTGTCTATTGAGGATATGAAAGTTTCGATACAGACACTGGGAGAGATTACCAATACCGCTGATCAAGCCAAAACAATCATCCGCGATTTGGACAATGCTTTTGCCAACCCACCCACACCCAAAACCGATGTGTTACTCTTACTATCTGGCTCGGATATCACCAAAGGACAATTGTGGTTCATCAAACCAGAATCCATTCATGGTGCAATGCTCGAAGCCAGTGGTTATGCCAACAGTGTCCCCAAAGGTCAAAACA
>CAKZLX010000152.1 GCA_937127265.1 uncultured Pseudomonadota bacterium | reverse complement strand
TGTTCCCAAAGCAACCGTTGCGGTAGCCGCAGAGGCTACCTCATCGGTCTCTTGCGTCATCTCTTGAATGATAAACATCGGCGCAATCAAACAAATCACAACCAATAAACCAGCAATGATGTTTGCCTTGTTTTGCACACAACCCTCAATTCAATGACGATGATTCAATGACGATGAGATTTTATAACATGATTTCCACAAATGTTCACTCTATCCACATAGAAGCATTCAACCAATCAAACTGATTATTCAAACAATTCATCAAAGAAGAATACGGCACCCGCGTCTTGTGTTCCCCCTGAATCATCACGAGAAGCTCCCACAATCAGTTCTGATACACCATTGGCATTCAAGTCAGCATACAACAAACTGGATCCAAAATTACTATTGAGGCCACTGCCCATACTGCGACCAAATATCTTACCCGAAGATTCTCCTCCCAATCCCAAGTCAGCAGTACCACTAATCGGTCCATAGAAAAGATGTACAGAACCAACATTACTCTCGCCGGCAGAAGAAATGGCGACATCAGCATAACCATCGTTATTGATGTCCCCCAAAGTTTGAATCTGTGAACCAAACCGATCATTGTCCGTACCACCAATAATTGTCGCATTGGCACTCAATGAGCCTGACAGTTCGATGCTCGAACCATTGTAGAGTTTAACGTAACCTTTATTGGTTCGAGATGCTGGGGCTCCGACCCAAAAATCATCATAACCGTCACCATTCACATCACCAGCAGCACCAATACTACCACCATGTTGCATCCCCAAACTGCCGTTGGTAAACGCGCTCATGTCAGAAACGGTAAAAGAACCGTTGAACTGGGTTACATCCCCATACAAAAGATATACTGTACCATCGTTGGAAATGAAATTGGTCGGTGCCGCAATCAAAATGTCGTCCAAGCCATCATCGTTCAGGTCACCTGCTCGAGTCAATACCGAACCAAATCCATCACCTTGGTTGAGTCCTTCAAAAATACCCCAAGTAATGTCCGTACCTGCTGTCGTTGTATCCACTTCAGTTCGATCGACCTCGTAGACACCATCCAAATTGTCAATCTGACCATATACAATCGTGGCAAAACCAGATGTAGATGCCGATGGGTTACATGAACCAATTAATAGGTCTTCATAACCATCACCATCCATGTCTCCACCATTGGCGATTGCACAACCAACTTCCATTGAAAATTCGGTGCCGTCAAATACCGCATCCGCAACCGAATCCATCGACATTTCTCCCACGAAGCGTGTACTTTGCGTGCTGTGTAGAACATATACATGACCCGTCGTATCGGAGCCTGGAGCAGATACGACAATATCTTTTCGACCATTACCGTTCAAGTCTACCAATGCTACTTGGGACCCCAGTCCTGTTGTTCCATCATTATCACTTGCACTTCCAGTGAATTTGACGTCATATTGTGTGTCCAAATCACGATCGAAACCAACTGGTCCATAGAGAAGATAAACAGCACCATCATCCGCACCAGGAGCAGATATCAATAAGTCCAACAAACCATCGCCATCAACATCACCATAGGCTATCGAGTCACCGGCCTTCTCTCCACTAATGTCACCAATCAATGTTGAACTAGCAGTGGTGGCATCCACTTCACATAGCGACGTGGTATCAATTTGACCATCACAATCATTGTCGATACCATCGAAACAGACTTCGGGTGCGTCGGGTGCCACATCCTCCTCTAAGTCATTACAATCGGTAGACTCACTCACAAACCCAGTTGGTTGCTCACACTGTAAAAGACTAATCTCAGAGCCACCAAAACCATCTCCATCTGCGTCCACATACCACATGGGTGCATCGGATGGTGCATCAGCACCAATCCCTTCATCAATCTGACCATCACAATCATCATCCACGCCATTGCAGAACTCCTGAGCATCTGGATTGATTGAGGCTGTTAAGTCATCACAGTCATCTGTATTGATAGATTCGCCTTGATCAACACAAGACAAGTCTTCAGAGCCCACCGTAGCACCTGATGCGCGACCAAAACCATCTCCATCTGCATCCAAATAGCACAGTTCCAAACCATTGCAGTTTCCATCAATACCATCGGCGGGAATTTCAGTAGCGGAAGGAGAGATACTACCGGTGGAGTCATTACAGTCAGAACCTGCAGCAACACCTAAAACAACAGGACTCGCATCCCCATACCCATCACCATCACTATCCGCCATACAGGATGAATTAGCCTCCAAATAAGCTGCACCTGGAAATGTCATCGCAGAACTGTCATCACAATCATCATTGTTGTCTGATTCAATACTGCCCGAACAAGTAAAATCAAGGCTGTAGGTAATCTGGCTAGAACCAAATCCATCTCCATCCCCATCGACATAACAGACTTCATAACCATCACAATTCTGATCGCCACCCGAAGCTACATCTTCTGAAGCACCGGGATATACACCGGCATTGGAATCATCACAATCACCAGTGCCCTCGGTATAACCCGATTGTTCAATACAGGAATACATACCCGTCTCACCACCAAAACCATCGCCATCACCGTCCACATAGAAGAAAGAGACATCCACACTGGAAGCATCATTGATCAACCCATCACAGTTATCGTCATAATCGGTATCACAACGTTCATCCGCTGCACTATTGATGGAAGATACATCGTCATTACAATCGGTACCTGCAAACACGTTCACATTCACAACGTTTGCATCCGCATAGCCGTCACCATCTTCATCTTTGGTACAGTAAGCATTCAATGGTGCAGCCTCATTTTCAGAAGCACCGGGATACGTTGATGGGTCATTGTCATTGCAATCCAACTGATTTGAGGATTCAAAGTCTCCATCGCAAGCAAAATTGGTAGAGGCTATCGGAGGCAATGTGGAACCAAAACCATCATTATCAGAATTAACAAAACACAATTCTTCGCCGTTGCAATTTTCATCGATCCCATTGGCGGGAATTTCAGCAGCATTGGGAGATACACCGTTTGTACTATCATCACAATCAGATCCGGCCACCAAGCCTTGTCCTAACTCAGCAAGGGTTAATGTACTGTCACCAAAACCATCACCATCAGCATCTCGCATACAAAAGGCGCCTGGTTCTTCAAAAGCAATCGCTGGACGAGTATCGGCATCAGTATCATCACAGTCATTGTTGACACGAGAATAGGTGTGAGTGCCATCAAAATCTTCATCGGTAATCTCAACACAGTTGGTACCACTTGGTACACTAACAGGCTCTCCAGTGCCATACCCATCACGATCAGAATCGACATAACACAAAATAAAACCATCACAATTTTCATCTAGATTGCTGGCATCACCAATAATTTCTTGATTGTCTGCATTGATGCTAGCAGATTCATCATTACAATCGCCTTGAATAGCAACATACCCATCAGGAGCATAGCATTGTGAAAGTCCTTCTGTGGCATCATCACCAAAGCTATCACCATCCGCATCAATGAACCAGGTTGTTTGCCCTAGGGCATCTTCGTCCTCATTATCCCCATCGCAATCTTCATCTACACCGGCCTCATCACAAACTTCTGTAGCATTTGGATGGACACTGATGTCTTGGTCATTACAATCATCGGCTGTGAGAACGTACCCAGCAGGTTGAAAGCACGACTCAATCACCGCATCCAACACATCATCAGGGAGACTGAGAGCTGAGCCATAACCATCACCATCTCGATCCAAATAGAAAGTAGTGATCACACCTTCGTCAACTTCACCATCACAATCATTATCGATTCCATCGCAAACTTCTTCAGACGGAGCCCCAATCGTATCATCATCGTCGTTACAATCCTCACTTGCTTTAATGCTACTTGGATCTTCAGGAGCAAGTAAACCATCTCCATCTTTATCTGTCTGACAAGCGGTTACTGCAAGCGAAAGGAACATACTGGGAAAGAAAACACTTGTTCTCATCATAAACACCATCCTAAGAATTTGTTACATAATGTCGGTATCATACCAAACTACAGATAACCTGTGTATTAAATATCAGATTTTTTCTGTCATTTTGGCGACTTTTCTCCATAACAGAACTTTCTGACAAACAGACTTACATTACCAGACAATTATTTGAGTTTTGCCTTGGCTTCCTTGGCGGCTTTTGACTTGGGATACTCTGCGATCACATCATTATAAAAGATAGCAGCATTTTCCTTTTGCCCCATCGCCTCAAAACATTCCCCTTGTCTTAACAATGACCATGAAGCAAATGACGAGGTGGGAAAACGGTTTAAGACATCTTGAAAACGACGCGCAGACTCAGCGTACTGTTGAGAATTGAAAGCGGCTTCTGCCAATCGATAGCGCACTTCAGGTTCGATGCTAGAACGAGGAAATTCTGTGAGAATACGATTTAAAACGGCTTCTGCAGCGGCTTCTCTTCCAGCAGCCAGATGCTCCTTTGCTAATTTAAG
>CAKZLX010000151.1 GCA_937127265.1 uncultured Pseudomonadota bacterium | reverse complement strand
TCAGAGAGTCCATCGCCATCGGTGTCATCGTTTGTAGGACTGGTACCGTGAGTATTCAGTTCCTCGAAGTCAGAGAGTCCATCGCCATCGGAGTCGTCATTGGTGGGGCTAGTATTGTACGTAGTGACTTCGTCAGCATCAGATAGTCCATCGCCATCAGAGTCCGTGAGCAGAGGGTTTGAACTGTAAGTGTTGATTTCGTCAGCATCAGAGAGTCCATCGCCATCGGTATCAACACTGTTAGCGTCTGTGGTGTAGGTATTGATTTCCATTCCGTCGTTCAGTCCATCTTCATCAGAATCTGAATTGTTTGGGTTGGTACCGTGAGTATTCAGTTCATCGAAGTCGTTGAGCCCATCCCCATCAGAGTCCGCATTGTTGGCATCGGTACCATGGGTATTCAGTTCATTGGGATCGGTGAGTCCATCCCCATCGCTATCCACACTGTTTGGATTGGTGAAATGGGTCAATACTTCATCAAAATCAGAGAGTCCATCGCCATCAGAATCGACAACCAAGGGATTGCTATTAAAGACATCGGTTTCTTGGAAGTCTGTTAAGCCATCATCATCGGTATCAATGTCGGTGGGGATAGTGTTGTGGATAGTGATTTCTTGACCGTCGTTGAGCCCATCCCCATCGGTATCCGGTAAAGTAGGATCACACTCATAGTCAGAAACCTCGGTTCCATCGAGCAATAAATCCCCATCGGTATCCATGTTCAGAGGGTCGGTATTGTAGAACACTTCTTCGCCATCCCAAAGTCCATCGCCATCGGTGTCGGGAGCATTGGGGTTTGTACCCAGGGTGTTGACTTCATCATAGGAGAGCACACCGTCCCCATCGGCATCTTGATCGATGATAAAGGTATCCGTTTTGTCTGCATTGGCAGGACGTAACAGTACTTCTCCATCCCAAGTTTCGATCACACTGGCACCCCAAACAAAGTCTTCTCCAATTTGTTCTTCAATCCCTGCAAAAGTGGTGGCGATAGTAACATCAATTGATTCTCCACCCGTTAGGGATAGATCAGCATATAAGGCACCATTTTCCCACACCAAGGTACAAGCATCGTTGCTGTCTGTTGGGGTACACAATTCCTCGTGAAGTACCAGATCGTCCCACGGTAAATCAATCAACACTCGTTCATTACAGGAGGCGGTACTGCCATCATTGTAGAGTGTAAAAGTGAAGTCTACCTCTTCTCCGATAAAAACGGTTTCTTTGTTGTCTAATAAGACACGAAGATCCAAGGCACGACCAATCTCTACAAACTCGACTTCATGGTAATTGTTTTGTCCACCCGTAGAGCCTGAAAACCCGATTTGCAATTGTGGGGGTAAAGGAGAGGGGATTTCGATATTTTGAAAGACAGGGAGAGAAGTACCTTGGGCATTTTTGAGGTATAAACTGACCATACTCAAAGTCGCATCATTGACAGAAGGTCGAAGCAACAGGGTTCCTTCATGGTGTCCGGCTTCTCCAAGAATGGGCCGCATGGCAACATTTGGTGCATCGATCTCATAGTTAAAAGCACTAGCCAAGGGACCACTTTGGGTGTCTGTTGAATCGCCAACCAAGTGAATTGAACCAGGATTGGAACCTGTGCCACCCGCGGTTACCGCAAAGTCTCCGTAGGCATCAAAACCAATCGCCAACACACCACCAGTTAAACCACCCGCAGTCCCATTAAAGTAGCCAAAGGTACTGCCCATACCACCAAAGTAGAAGTTGTTTTCATCACTGTCCGCATCATAAAGAAACAACGCCATACCATCGGCACCGGTTCCACCCCACAAATTGATCGCAAAGTCAATCGCAACACCATCACCTGTATCAAAGGCCAACTGTGAACGTGAACCACCCATGCGACCATTCATTAAGGGGGTCAGTCGCAAAACACCAGCATTTTCTGGATCATCAATGCCAGCAGTTAAATAGGACTGACCAGTGAATACCCAACTGTTAGGCGTTGTGGATCCTGAAAAGACAGTGTTGAAATCTGGGTTTTGATAAGGTGTACATTGGTTTTCGCGACTGTCGGGTACCCCATCTCCATTGGTATCTTGGGCAAGGGCAATAGAAGGGAGTAGAATAGCAACGATTCCAAAGCCTGTGTATCTGTGTTTCATGATGGTCCACCAAAGAAAAAATTTCATCGGTGAAAACGTATCGTAGAAAAGTCAGTTTGTCACAGTGTTTTAGCCAACGCTCTGTTAGGAATCAAACCATCCGAACTCATTTTGTTGGGCTTGTAATGCATCGACAGTGTCCAACAGTGTATCCATCGGATCTTTTGGGGTAAAGCCCAATTCCTTGATGGCCTTGCTGGCATCGGCATACCAAAAGTAACTGGCGATTTCAACATCGGACTTGTCCAAGTGCAAACCAACTTTTTTGATCTTTGGAAACCAAGACAGTGCTTTGCGGGTCAAAAAGGGCATTTGCATCATCGGAGCAGGTTTGTCTGCCAGGCGTGCAATACGCGCATAGTAGTCCATGAAGGTAAAGTTGGCGGCATTCAAGAGATAGCGCTCACCTGTTTTACCCATCTGTAAAGCATTGACTGTGGCAACTGCTACATCGTCAACATCGACAAAGGCTACCCCACCACAAGGTGCGAGAGGAATTTTATCGTCCAAGAAGAGTTCGACTGATTTTGTGGACTCACCACCTTTTCCTGCACCCAGCAACAACGAGGGGTTTAAACAAATCAGTGGTAAGCCTTGTTTGGCATAGTCCAAGGCAATCTGTTCGGCAAAGTACTTGCTGCGGTAATAGCCCCATTGGGTGATCAAGGAAAAAGGGGAATCGGCAGTTTCATCAGGCATGGCATCGGGGTTATCAGAGACCGCGATTGTACCAGATGTAGAGAGGTATACCACCCGATCGACATTGGACTCCAGGCAAGCCTGACAGACATTTTCGGTACCAGTCACGTGGATTTTCCATACTCTTTCGGCATCTTCTGCCCGATGTGATACCAATCCCGCAGTATGAATTACATGGGTGGCACCACTGGTTGTGATCGCTTGCAGTATCGAATCCTTGTCTAAAATGTTGCAACTGATCAATGAGTCATCGTTCGGTGCTCGTGAGGTTCCAAGGTGTTTGATATTACGTTTTTGTAATTCTGTAAGTAAGGCTTGCCCAAGATATCCGGTGGCTCCGATAACCAAAACCATTGGTTCTTTGTTGGCGAGTGTGGTGTCTTCGCTCATGCTGTTGGCTCCTTGAGATTGAAAATGTTTTGGAATTCAAACAGTCCCATCGGGTTGTTGGATTTGATGGTACCATTCATGAACTCTGGCATGCTGGGTGTGTAGGCTTCAAAAACAATTTTGCGCAAAAATGCATCGGAGGTGATGATGGCAATGTCAGCATCGTGTTTTCCTTTGCGAATCGTGAAACTGTCATTGTTGACTTCCAAGGTGAAACGGGGTCCACCTTTTCCATTGAGTACCAGTGCCCACTTCGATGGTTTTTTGATTCGGTCACCTGAATAACGGCGTTGCAATTCTTCTAAAATTTCTTCGGTGACACTTTTTTGTTCAATCACATCTTGTGGATTGGCAGGGAACAGTTCCAAACGGATTTTTTTGATAAAC
>CAKZLX010000150.1 GCA_937127265.1 uncultured Pseudomonadota bacterium | reverse complement strand
TTCCACCCTCTACCGGTTTGGATGCGGTTCCAGAAGCCTATATCGAAGACATTTTGGCTTTTGGTCCCAACATCGTCATCGAAACCCCCAGTAATCTTGCCCCAATGGAACAATACCAAGGATATGGTGCTGATGGTTTGTATTTTTCTTGGGACTTTGAACACGACGTACCCGAAATGGTCGAGGAAGAAAGACTTTCGGTACAACTCACCAACAACAGTAACCAACCTTGGGATTACGAAGAAAGCATGAAGTGTCTTCCCGACACGCGGTTTGATATGATGTTGTTTGGCGAAGACTTATTGCAGTTCACCCTTGCGCGATACTTGGGCGAAAACATTTTTAGCATCGGTTTGAATATCCACGGTGACTACTACGGACCGGAACGAGAAGACCCATGGGGCAACATTTTTCGGGCGCGGGTGAACATTACCCGTGGTGGAATGATGGAACTGGCAGAATAATCCAGCCTGTATCCTATCGCCCATACACTAGATGGTAGACATCATGTCGACATCATAAGGTTGCCGAAAAGTACATTCATGAGGCCGGCAACTAGATTTATCCTTGTTTGGTAAACAGTTTCACCCACTGATCTCCAGTGCGTAAGGTGCTGGCAATCGTCACGGCATTGTCGGCAATCAAACGCTTTTTATCACTACCGTTGACCATTTTACGGGCATTTTGAAAGTTGCCATGGGTTGCTTTTTGGTTTTCTGGAATGTAACTGTCCAGTCCTTTACCATCTTGAACATACAATCCTTTGTCCATACCAAACACCAGAATCCGAGCCGCCAAATCTTTGTTTTCATTGACATGTTTGTAATTGGTCACCAAATCAATCTGTTGTGTTCCGTTTCGACCATCCCCATAGGTTACCCCGTTGTGGGTGTATTTATAGCCACTTTCTCGTAATTTTTCCGACATGTACTTGTAGTTGTTTTTCCAGGTCAGTTGGACATATCCACGCCCCATGTACTTCGACCCATCACCGTTTTGGGTGTTCCCCATTTGACGAGCACGAGATGGGTTAGAACCGGTGGGTCCATAGCGACGCTCACCTTCACGAGCAGCACTGCGTTCCGACAACCACGCCCCCTCGGTCATCCATTCACCCATTCGACTTTCGTGCCAAGCGGTTGCCAGTACATATGCAACTTGGTCTGGACTGCGAATTTCCATGGCCTGGCATTGTTCTAAGATTTTGACAATACTGGTAAAATCGCCATAGGTTGCCAATGAAAAGCGACCGTTCTCACCGGGAAGTTTGAGTTTGAGGGTATTAATCTTGTTGGCGACCTGTTGTAACTGGCTGGTTACACCACCAGCACCAGCACTAGCGACCAAAAGACCTCGGTCAACATCTGAAGACACACCACTATTGGCAAACATTCCAAAGGCACTGGCGACATAATTGGAGCGTTCTTGTTTGACAGCCAAAGAGAAATTGAATTGATCTAACTTTTGTCGAATCTCCGGCGATACACCTGCCAAGGAAGGAGAGTCGGTTGCTTTGGGAGCAAAAGGTAACTGGGTCATATTGACAGTTTGACCTTGCTGAAAACGACTGTCGACGGATAAAGCGGTTTGCATGATACCATTGATGCGTTCTTTTTGGGAGCTAGGTTCCAAGCCTGTGATGATGTTCAATTGCTGATCGAGCCAAGCCTGAAAGTCATTGACCAGCAGCATCTTTTCTTGGTTGTTTGCGTTCCCCATTCCAGCACTGGCCAAGGGTACCAGTTTGGTATCTTGCATGTAATCTTGGGTGAAAGAGTGCTGTGAAGATTGTTGACGCATGGAACTTCCTATCGTGATTACTGGATACTTCATGATAACACGACATGAAGCCTATTTGGGGAATAAAACCACATCAAATGAACTTTCAACAAGGCAATTGTACATCACATTGATACAAACTAGATAATGATTACCTGCAGTTATTGAGTCGAGAAAGATATCAAGGAGTCAAAATGCTAATTGGTCTATTGTTGTTTGGCTGTACAAACAAGGTCTCACCCGAAACCGACATCCAATTCTGCTCCGGCAGTCGGAAAGTCATGTATGACCCTCTTCATCCTTCTGAGATGTGGTCATTCCCAGACGACTTTTATACCAAGCCTGACAACGATAGCCCCACAGGACGAGTGGTTGATTTATCAGAAGCCAAAGCCCCTTGGACAACCAATCTGAGCCCACTATTTGCCGACTCCATCAATGAAATGTCTACACGTTCTGGTTTCGCTCGCTTGGGTTCAGTGGTCATTCGATTTACGGGTCCAGTGAGTGCTGGCCCTCTTTCGGCTGAAGAATCCTTATCTAGCACCGACATCATGTGGTACGACACCAGTGTTTCTCCTCCGGAACGAGTGGCTTTTTCAGTCATCACCAGTGAATTCCAAAATCAACTAATTCTCAAACCCATCAAACCCCTACGTGCCAATGCCGAGCAAACAATTGTCGTCTCCACTGATTTTACCGATATTGATGGCAATTGTATTGCCCCTGCTGACGTAATCAAAGACATCATTCGTGGTACGGCAACCGAACCCTATCTCGACAAACAAGAGCAAACCCAAGTAGCGATTGATAAACTTGGACTAGAACGAAGCAACATCAGTCATATCCTGACCTACACCACCCATGATGATCTCCAAGTGTTCAGTAATATCGCCCAAAGCATCCCCGATCAAGACTACCACTGGGACACCGATATCACCTGTGATGATGGTAACCCAATACACTGTGAACGTTCCTTTATCGCCAACGACTACCTTGATGATGGAGCCTTATCGGATAGTGAGATACACAACCAATGGTCTATCCCAGTCCAAACTTGGCTCCCCAAAGACCTTGAACCTCCCTACCCGACCATCATTTACGGTCATGGACTCAACAGTCGCGCCCAAGAGGCTACTGGATTTGCCAGTCGAATGAGTGAACTGGGCGTGGCGGTGGTAGCCATCGATGCGATGCGACACGGTCAACATCCCAGTGCGGAAACCAATGCAACCTTACCCGCTTTGGACTTTTTGGGTTTGAACTTGTCCAACTTTCAGTTTGATGCCCGTGGTTTACGTGGAAATTTCGACCAGAGTGCCTTGGATAGACTACAACTACTGGCCCTACTCAAACAAGATGGCGATTTAGATGGTGATGGCACACTTGATGTAGAAACTGACAACATCTTATACTACGGGGTAAGTCTAGGGGGCTTAATGGGACCACACATCCTCGCCAACTCAGACATTGGAGCCGGTGTACTTTTTGTGGCTGGTGGTGACTTACCGGTCTTCACCACTGATACCACCACCATTGAAGGTCTCGATTCTTTATTACAAGAATTGATTGGTCCACCCGATGTATTCAATCGGATGATTCCCTTGATGCAAACCAGTGTAGACTCTGCTGACCCAGCAGTTTGGGGGGCACATGTACTGCACAATCGCTTCAATGGGCATCCCGCACCCGATCTGTTGTTTCCAGTTTGTTTAACGGATGACACAGTACCTCCCGCCACAGCAAAAGCCCTTGCCCATGGACTGGGCTTACCACAGATGACACCTGTGTTGGATGTAAAGTGTGCACGATTGCTTGTCCATTTGGG
>CAKZLX010000149.1 GCA_937127265.1 uncultured Pseudomonadota bacterium | reverse complement strand
CGTACCAGTTATTGGTTGCGTGATGGTGCAACCCCTGTGGAATCTGTTGGCCCGTTGGGTACCTCGAGTTCCTGTATTTTGGCGGAGACATCAGCAGGTACCTCGACTGCCACTAGTACCTCGGAAGTGTTTACGGTCAATACTGCCTTGGGGGATACCGAGCTATATCATCCACTGGTTCCAAATGATGATAAATTTTCCTCTACCTTGGCGACTGTACTTCAACGACGAACACGAGGAGCCGGTTCTGTGGAAACAGTGACCATGACCTATGATCCAAACTCTGTGATGGGTAATACCACCACCACCATTTATAGTGATCAAGATTTGGGTACGGAGGCCTCTTTTCATGGTCTGGCGGTCGATGAATATGTGGTCGAATTCCCTTTGGGCAATCTGTGGTCCAATCCTGAAAGTGAAGTCAGTTCCACAGATGTGACCCTTCTCTCGCGATTTGAGCCTAGCGAGGGTGATATTTGGGCCTCTCAAAATGGCAATACAGTCTACATTGCGGGTGCCAAAGAACAAGTGCAAATGGCAGGAGCCGTTGAAAAAGCAGTCAAAGTCCAAGCCTTCGAAGTCGGCACATTACAAGCAGACGCCGCAGACATCATTGAGCAATGTTTCCATTTGGGATTGGATCAAGTGCAAACAACCGATCCGAATGGCAGTAATTCCTCTACCACCTCGTTGTTTTTGGATACCGGATGTATGGGTGCTTTTGAACATGTCAAAGTCGGCTCTGAATGGTGGGTTGGTCCTGTGTTGGTCAAAGAGTCGTCCACGGTCACAACTGTTGAGATTACCAATTACGGCTACGAGTGGTATGAATTGGACGATACAGGTACGATGTGTACACGTCAAGTATCCTTGACCCAAGATTCTCCCAATGCTATTCTGTTTGTGGAGTATGACCTAATCACCTCTAGTAGAGAATCGAAGATTACCAAATGGGTAGAGTAATCTACGTTGGCATTAAGAAGGCATAGGGTCTCATTGTGAAAGCATGGGAAGGTCACTGGTATGTTTCCGAGAACACCATACGGATGTTGTTAGGTGAGCGTCTGCCGATCATATTGGAAGCCTTTTCCCAAGTCAAGTCGCAATTGGCACTGTACTTAGCTAATCCCAATCGAATTGACATGGATGCTTTTATAGCCCAACACAAAGCCTCGATGGTTGTCGCCTTGCAGGTTGATGGTTTGGCCCAAACCAGTTTGCAAGTTGAACGCCAAAAATTCACTTTGTTTTCTGTGGTGGATGGGGAAGCAGTGACCAAAACTGGACGTATTCAATCGACAATTCCTCGGGGGGATTCAGCCATGTTGATGGTCAAAGACGACCAAGATGGTGAGCACAGTACCTTCATTTGGAGAGAGGGGACGTTGAATACAGTCGATCAAGGTCTTGAAATGGTGTTTTCCAGAGAACCGACGTTTTTCTTTACCGACCCTGAACTGGATGTGATGGAGCAACTGTTGGCTTGGATTCAATCGGAAGAATAAGTGGACAGGTCTACAGTCCAGCCCCACACTAGCCACCAAATCAGCCACAAGGGACCGGCGACTTTCAAGAGATCGGCACAAGCAGTGTATTCAAATTGTCCACTGATTCCCATGGTCAAGACACCGATCACAATGCCTGAGACCCCCATGGGTTTGGCGAACTTTTGAGTGGAATCTTTGTGAACCAATCCTAATAACACAACCGATAACCCCATCAGACCATTGAACATTGCGTCTCCAAATATGGCTAATCCAAGGGCGATTTGCGTACCCACGCCTTGTATGTCATGTCCTTGCTGTACCAATTGGGACAAGAGAAGTGGAACTGGAATAAAGAGAGCGTTCCAACCAGAGCCAAGCATCAGTGAAAAGCCTGCCCAAGTACGACCGTTTTCTTGAAGGTGACGACCCAAATAAATCCCACTCAAGGCACCAATCAAAAATAGCAGTGCCGAGAGGGTGTGGGAAGTCGGTTGGCTGCTTATGGATTGGATCCAGTCAATCGATTCGTGAGGTCGATAAACGCCTGCCTGACCAGCAATTGGGAACACGCCTAAAAGGTTTCCAGCAACGAAAAGTGTGGTCAGTATTCGTGTTAAGTGTTGTGTTTGCATATAAAACCGTAGCCCAAATGTTGTACAAGACTATTGTTGCAAGCTTTTTAGATCTAAAACAAGTGCATTATGATATGTTAATTTTGACTGAGGTAGGCTTATCTTTGTTCTTAGACATCATGTAGGTTCAATCCTTACTGTACCGGTAAGGAAGTATTTTCATCGAACAGTCTGCTCTGTTCGATGAAAGTCTGGATTATGCTATGACTCACTTCTTTCTAGACTTCTTCGTCGTGAGAAATAAATTAGTCATAGCATAATCCAGACTTCGCTTTATGCTACCTCAGTCTCTTTTTATTGTGATGTACCAGTACGAGAATAAACAAAGAAGGCATTGATATGAGTAAATGGAAAGAGAAGTTTGAGAAGATTTGGACTTTGTTTAAAGATGGCGGTGAAAATCGCAAGATGGCATTGTCTTTGTTGGATGCCCTATTAGAACCCGCCAAAATGATGGGAGAAATGACGGCGTTTGATACCTTGTTTGCTGGTATTGAGATTGGTCGCGACGGTTTGTCGATTCCAAATATCATTCGAGAAGAACTTGAGGCTGTTGTAGTGTCGCGTTGGAACAAGGACCCTTTGAAAAAACCAATTCAAGATTCACAAGTGATTGAGATTTTCGAGTTGTATTTCCGAATGTACCCTGAAAAGATCCAAGAGTTGCCTTCGTTTTTATGCTTGGAGGGTTGTGATCATGTGCCTAGTTTTTGTGGACCAGAGTCACCTGTACGCGCCTTAGGGTTCTTTCCACCATTCGAAGCGATCGCCAATATCGCTGAATTTCCCAATATTGAGCGGTTGCATTTCTATGCCACGTCTCCTACATTTGCCACTTTTAAGGGGTTAGGAGACTATTGTCGAATCTGTCATCTGGATATTGGGCAAGAGAAATTACAATCTGCGGTCAATGCCGCCTATCACTTGCCCCATGTCAATCACGTTTTTACCTTTGGTAAAAAAGCCTCAGTGAAATCGATTGATATGTTGTTGTCCACCAATCTTCAGTCCAAGGCACATTCTAACAAAGTGAAATATGTCACCAATTGTCGTACACAACCACAACAAATGCGTTTGGAGACAGTGGCCACTGATATTGATGGAGAAACTTTCTTTATCATCGATACCGTAGGTGCTTTGAGTGGGGATATACAGGAGCATCCCAAACTACAGTCTGCAGTCGGTCTGTTCAATAACCTTAAATCACTGTTGGCACACCAGACACCTTATAATGTTCTAGAACGGTTGTACCAAGACCAATACATGACGCGATACTCTACAAAGCTGTTTTTAGATGACGACACCCACAAGCCAATTGGTGAAAGAGTTGTTGCAATTCATGCCGAGAATGACGCTGAATCAATCAACAAGTTGTTATCGGAAGGGAAATTTCCCAATTGTCGACAGGTGATTTATGAAGGCGTCACCAGTTCTTGGCGTGCAAGATCTAATATCGTCTTGTCTTTGAGTGCCGATTTTCTCAAACGATATCCCAAACTGGAAGTCTTGAAGTGCAGTCATGTTGGCTGGAGTAGTTCAACCGAATTTAGTATCGATCCGAACTTCTGGACTGGTCAGCATCCACTTCGTTTGGTTTGGAATCAAAGTACTCGTGATTCGACGATGATTGCGTTTTCTTCTGATGAGGGTACTTTTCAAGACCGTTTACTTTCTTGGCAGGACAATATTGCAGAGGTCACTAAACATCAAGATTTTATCGCCAAGATTCAATACCTTCGTTTACACAAGGGCGATACTTTGGGTCCATTGTTACCATTTATTCCTGATGTGAAGACATTGGAAACATATCCGCAAGGTCTTACATTGGAAGATGAGATTGATGGTTCAGTCGAATCCTTTGAGGACCAGATGGTTGCTTTCAATTTGGAAAGTGCCGAAGTTTACCGCACCGCAATTATGACATCTGTGCGATCGATTCAAGATGCCTGGGTTCTTGTACAGCGTAAAGAAGCTGCCCAACGAGATGCTCTCAATACCAAGATACCGTTTTCTCCTCGATTTCATGAGGAAATGGCGACGGCTCTTCAACAACAATCTGACACGGCGGTGAAGTTGTTGGAGGTGTTGAGTGAGCAACAGTCTAGAATTAAAATTGGTCACTTCTATTATATCAAAGATGACGGGCAATGGGTGCAAACACGACGTCGCCGAATCGATGAGGAGTATGTTCAACGTTTCCTCGATCCAGAGTCGTATTCTGTACAATTCAATCTGAATTTGGCATTCAATATTCGTCCGTTTCGTGTTGAAGATATGCCTGAGGTGACCAAGGTTCTCTTAAATACAGATGCCGTGACCTTGATGGATATCAAAGACTTGAAGACCATTACCCATTTACGAGTTGAACGCCCGTTAAGTGAAGAGGAACTGGTTTGCTTGAGCGAAATGGATCATTTGAGAATCTTGTATCTTCGCAATGAGTGGCCAACTGGAGCCTATGAAAGTTTTCCGAAGGCACTGTGTCGATTGGAAAACCTGGAAGAATTGTACATTCCAAACCATCAAATCACTGCATTACCACAAGATGTGGTTGCCATGAAGTCCTTGAAATCGATCAGTCTGCGCGGGAATCCGATGACTAGAGTGGATGATGTGTTGAAGACCTTGAATAAATTACCTTCATTAAAATCGTTGTATGCTCCAGACTTGAGTGGGCTTCAACGGACTGAACCGTTATCCTACACCATCTTGTAAGCTGTCTCTTTTCGAACACGGAAAAGGGTAACTATCTAAGATGGTCTACTTTGTTTGGTTAAAGAGCATCTTTGATCAAGAATACTTCACGTCTCAGGATTTTGAGGCATTTGTGGGTGGGAAACATCGCACAATCCCCAACGCATACACCCTGTATGGTGGTCTTTGGCTTCAAACAATTCAGGGCTGTCATCTTTGGATTTATGGGCCCATTCAACAACCGCATCAATCGGCATTGGCAGTCCACTTCGGTGAAACCAGGTGACCGGTTTGGCATTGGGATTTTTTTGTTGTCTACGGATATTCACTTCTCGTTCCATCTCTCGAATGGTGTCAATGCGTTCTGGTGAGAGTCGTGCCAACATTCGGATTTCGCGCTTTTGGGCAAAGATACATGGCCAACAACCCACACGCTCAGCGCCTTTTAAATACAGGGGGTTTGGCAGTACATTGTGTCGTTTGTGGATAGCGATCACATCTTCAACCGTCCAGTGAATAATCGGTCGCCAAACTTCAACATGAAGGGATGGGTTTTCTTCCCATTCGGGGTCGTTGGCTCTCTTGGCGCTTTCTTGGGCACGAATTCCAATCGCATTGACAATATCCACGGAGAGTGAATTGAGGTGTCTACGCATCGGTTCAATTTTGAGTGCTCCCGTACAAAAGCGAATTTTCGGACTGGGAAAATAGCCTTTGTTCATGACCAGATCTTCCATACCACCTGAAAACAACGTGGTGACTTCACCAATGTGGGCTGGTAAATAATCGTGAATATAGTCGATAGTGGATTGATGTTCCCATCCTGTATTGATAAAGACGCAATCAAAATCAAAATTCATCTCTTTGAGCCAGAGTGCCATCGCAGTGGAGTCTTTGCCACCTGAAAGGGAGACGATCAACTTTCGTTCGCCAATGTAATTTTTGATCTGGGGTATCGAGAGGGCGTTGTATATCATACATTTTCTCAAAAATAGTGGTTACTTGTGACTCTCATATGTTATCATTTTCGTACTGGGGTAGGCTCCATTTGTACTAGATCATCGAATTTGATAGTGCAGTGTTGTTGTTCCGACAACACAGA
>CAKZLX010000148.1 GCA_937127265.1 uncultured Pseudomonadota bacterium | reverse complement strand
TGTGATGGTTTGGTCGATACCGATGACTCCGATTGTCAAGAGTTAGACTGCACCGACGGTAACGATGACGATGGCGATGGCTTTGTCGATTGTGCGGATACGGATTGCTTGGTTGATCCGATTTGTACCGAAGAAGTCTGCGATGACCAATTGGACGAAGACAACGATGGTTTGTTTGACTGTGATGACCCTGACTGTGCGATTGCAGATGTCTGTCGTCAAGAGTGTGTCGATATGAGTACCGATGACTTAGGCTCTGCCATGGGTATGGGTGTGGCGACTGGAAGTAACATTGGCATGCTCGACGATTTCCAAGGTGAATGTACCATGGGTACAGGCTCTGAAGATGTTGCCTACTGGTGGACAGCTCCGGCTGACGCCACTTATACTTTCCAAACCACCAACTCAAATTACGATACTGTTCTGATGTTGCAATCGGATTGCTTGTCTGAGCAATGGGCTTGTAATGACGATGCTGACTTCGACAACGGCGACACCTCATCGATGATCGAAATGGACTTGATGGCTGGTGAAGAGATTGTGATTGTGATTGATGGGTATGATGAGTTTGCAGAAGGTGACTACATGCTAGACATCTTCTTGTCTAACGAGATTGATTGTGCTGACGGTCTGGACGAAGATGCCGATGGTGCAGTAGACTGTGCCGATGCTGATTGTGCCAATGATAGTGCCTGTGCTTCCTCTACCTGTCCAAGCTTTGACATTGGAACTGATACCGGTGTCGGCGTGTTGGTTGGCGACTTGACTCAAGCACCGATCGATAACTTCCAAGCCTCTTGTTCTACCGAAGGCGGAAATGACTTGGTGGTCTCTTGGGAAGCGACCGATACTGGTTGTGCCACCTTCAGTACAGCCTCAGGTTCCATGGACACGATTTTGACTGTCTTTGATGCTTGTCCTGATGTTGGCGGTGTGGAAATGGCTTGTAATGACGACTATGCCTCTTCGATTTACACATCTGAAATCACCTATGATGTGGTGGCTGGTGAAGTCTATTACATTGGTTTGGATTCATGGGCTTATAGTCAGTCAGACGTATATTCTTTGGACATTGCAGTTCAATCGGGTGCCAGTTGCAACTGATCTTGTAAAACTATACATTCCGAGTAACGAGATGGTCGTCTTTCTTTGAGGGGCGACCATTTATGTAGGGGATGAAGATGAAAATACGCTCCAGCCAGTTAGAGGGGTTTCTACGAAGGGGGATCGATTCCAGCATTCGCGTGCAAAACGTGTTCGGCTTGGATTTGGGTCCCAAAGGTGTGGCTTTTCAGTACCAGTCACTGTCTCAAACTGTTTGGGTTGTCTTTGAATACACCACCGCCGCCTCTTTGATTTTGGCGCCGTTGTATGCTCCGTTGTCCGACGTCGAAACGATTGTTACCCGCGAAACCTTTGAAGACAGTCAATTAGACCGGCTCGGTGAGTTGCACCGCAAGTTTTTGGATTGGTTGAAAGAACATGTAGATGACTCTTT
This sequence comes from uncultured Pseudomonadota bacterium, assembly GCA_937127265.1. GTDB lineage: Bacteria > Myxococcota_A > UBA796 > UBA796 > UBA796 > CAJWHX01. Next base: position 14,359 of record CAKZLX010000148.1, on the reverse strand, counting down.
AGAACCAACTGACGGACGTTTCTTCTCTACAGCGGAACCGATGCCTGAAGTTATGGCGCATCGTTTGAAAAGTGTCGAGCCTTTTGCCGCTAATATTGCATTGATGGGGTATCCGAAAGGAGCAATTCATATTTTTGTTGGACTTCCACCTGAACGAGGGGAGACCTTCGAACAAACCGAACCGGTGTCTTTGTTTCAGCCTGAACCAGAAGACGAACCCGATCATGAGGAGGTTGGTGGTACCTCGCCAGCGATGTCCACTGCCTTAGACTGGGCTCTTCGGTTCGTGGTCGGTGCATCGGTAGTTGGATTGTTGTGGCTTGGTTGGGGTGCGATACAATCACAACAGGATGTGGTGCAAGCTTTGCAGGTTACGTCCAAAGAAAAGGATCAAGTTAGCGTTCACCAAGTTCGAATTCCGGCTGGGCGATTTATTATGGGTTGTACACTTGATGATTGCGATGAAGATGAACTCCCTCATCGGGTCACTATTGGGCATGAACTCTTTGTGACGGAGTCGGAAATTACCCAAGAGCAGTACTATGCTTTGATGGGAAGTAACCCTAGTTATCACTACCAGTGTGGGGTGGACTGTCCTGTGGATTCGGTCACTTGGGAACAAGCAGTCACTTATGCCAATCGTTTGTCACTTAATCATGGCTACCAACCCTGTTACACCCAACAGCAACACTGGGAATGGGATAAAACCTGTACTGGCTGGCGTCTGCCGACTGAGGCGGAATGGGAATGGGCAGCCTTGGGTGTTCGAACGGATAAAGCAGTCGATGACAATGCAGTCAAGGCCGTTCCACTTGCCAAAACAGCATGGTACGTTGACCAAGAGGTGATGTCTAAACTGCCGATCGTTACCGAAGACGACCCATTGAAACAGCAAGAGTTGCTTCGGTTGTTTGTGGAGAGTCATCCGGTGTGTAATCAGACGCGCAATGGGTATGGTTTGTGTGATATGAGTGGTAATGTCTGGGAATGGGTTTGGGACTGGTATCAGTCCGATGTGGGCATTGAGAACCACAACACCACCAACCCTTCAGGCCCCGATTTGGGTCGCAGCAAGGTGTTGAAAGGTGGCGCATTTAATTCACCAATGCCTGATATATATCCCCATCGTCGTATCCATTTGGCACCTTGGGCAACGATGGGTGAAGTTCGGTTTGAATCTACCAAAAAAAGCATTCAGGTACAAAAGGGTAGTGTTGGTTTTCGATTGGTGAGAACGGTACCTCCGGAAAGATAGTCATCGTCATTTGGCAACTTGTGTGCCGTACATGTCACAAGTTTGTAAATCGGATGCCATCGTGTCATCTGTCAGTTAAAATCTGAATGTTATCAATGTTCCAAATGTTTTGGGCGAGGAGTATAGGATGTTGACACCGAAAATGAATGTATTTGGTTTGGGTTTGTTGGGGTTATTGGCTTGTGGCGACAAAGAAGAACCCACAGTGGAAGATACAAGTGTCACCGATGAAACCACCGAGATTTGTACCGATGGCGTTGATAACGATGGCGATAGTTACATTGATTGTGATGATGCCGATTGCTTTGAAGATGAAGCCTGTGTTTTAGTGGAAGATTGTACCGACAGCATTGATAATGATGGTGATGGTGCTGTGGACTGTGATGATACTGATTGTGCCGATGCTGAAGAGTGTAATGTTGAGCCAGAAACCGATTGTACCAACCTTCAAGATGATGACAATGATGGTGCTGTGGATTGCAATGATTCCGATTGTGCTGAGGACGCGGCTTGTTTTGAGGCTGACTGTTCGGATGGTGCCGACAATGATGGTGACGGAACAATTGATTGTGATGATTTAGATTGCGTGAGTTCCAGTGACTGTGTTGGGCAAGTCGAACAAGACTGTACCGATGGTCTTGACGACGATGGTGACGAAAAAATTGATTGCGACGATACAGATTGTGTGCAAGATCCCGCGTGCATTACCTCAGGTGCTGAGGCTTGTGGTGATGGGTTTGACAACGATGGAGATGGTGCAGTAGACTGCGATGATTCGGATTGTGCCCAAGATACTTGTTGTACGGTTGGAAACTTTATTGAATGCGATTGTACAGATGGCGTGGATAACGATGGCAATGGACAAGTAGACTGTGCAGATATATTGTGTACTTTTCTTGATCCTGCTTGTACCGGTGGCGGAGGCGGTGCCGAACAAGATTGTACCAATGGTGCTGATGATGATGGCGACGGGGCGATTGACTGCGATGATGCCGATTGTTCCTCTGATGCCGCTTGTTTGATTATGGGTGCTGAAATCTGTGACGACGATGGTGACAATGACGGAGATGGTGACATTGACTGTGCCGATTCCGATTGCGCTGGAAATCCTTGTTGTGACACCAGTAACCCATTGGTCGATTTTACCGAGTGTGACTGTACCGATGGTTTTGATAACAATGCTGACAATGTGATCGACTGTGACGATCAGTTTTGTGCTTTGGTGGACCCCGCTTGTACTGGTGGAGGTGCTACCGAAGTGGATTGTGTCAATGGTGCCGACGATGATGGTGATGGTCTTGTAGATTGTGACGACACCGATTGTTCAGCAGATCCTACCTGTTTGATTACTGGTGTGCCAGAGATCTGTTCGGATGGTGGTGACAACGATGGTGATGGCGATATCGATTGTGCCGATTCTGACTGTGCAGGGTCCACTTGCTGTTCAGGAATCCCAGTCAATTTCTTCGAGTGTGACTGTGGAGATGGTTTTGATAACAATGGTAGTAACGGTGTAGATTGTGCCGACCCAACTTGCGCGATTGATCCTTCTTGTCAGACGGGTGAAACCGATTGTACCAATGGCTTGGATGACGATGGCGATGGTGCCGCAGATTGTTCGGATACCGATTGTCAGTTTGACCCAACCTGTCTTGGGTCTGGTGGTGCCAGTGGAGAGCAAGCCTGTACCGATACGATTGACAATGATGGCGATGGTTCAGTAGACTGCGCCGATTCCGACTGTGCCAACAACCTTTGCTGTTCGTTTGGAACCGCATTTGAGTGTGATTGTTCGGATGGCCTTGACAACGATGGGAATGGACAAGTGGATTGTGCGGAAACCGTATGTTCCTTTGATGCTGCCTGTGCTTCTGGTGGTGGTGGTCAAGCCGGCTCAGGGGGAGAAAACTGCAGTGACTTGATTGACAACGATGCGGATGGATCGACTGATTGTGCTGACTCCGACTGTGCTTTCTATCCCGATTGCTATGAGTCAAACTGTACCGATGGTATCGACAACGAGGGGGACGTGGACATTGATTGTGCCGATTTGGACTGTGCCTTCTTGTGTTTGGAGAAAAATTGTGCTGACTCTACCGATGATGATCACGATGGTTTGTTGGACTGTGCCGACCCAGACTGTGCAACTTCGACCAAGTGTGGAGAGACCGATTGTGCGGATGGTGTGGACAATGATGGTGATGGAAATACAGACTGTACTGATTCTGAATGTTACAGCGAAGCCGCTTGTCAGATCTATTCTTTCGATGGTACCTATGCACTGAACGTGACCATTTCTGATGCCAACCCGTCCACGGATGACTGTGTTGGAACATTGAATATGGTGTTGACCACTGACGGTTACAACCATGCTGATATGACGGCCACTGGAACCTGTACCAGCACCGTATTGGGAACGATTGATTTGGCAATCGATGGCTTCGCATTCCAAAACTCGGTCACCACCTCCAACATTGGTGGTTTGGTAACCCATACCAATGCCCAAAATGAATTGTTCTATGGAAACATTGCCAGTGGGAACTTAGTGTTTGATCAAGCCACTGGAACCAATACTGTTCAGTTGACTTGGCAAACCTCGTTGCCTTTGAATGGTACCTTGTTGCCAAGTAATGGTGTTGCCACCTACTAATCAATTTGGTAATCGATATTTTTCGTTCATTCTTGTTGGAAATATTCATTTCTTGTCCGGTTTACCAATGTTGTGTCGTATGATACAGAGTTTATTACCTTTTGTTTCGACACTTCTACATTGGAGCCTTTTATGGGTGAAATCGCCAATTCATTTTTACATCGTCTACCAGAAGACTTACAAAAACAAGCCATTCAAACGGTAGAGGACGATCCAGATGTCCGAGTTGGATCTTTGTCCAATGGACTTCGCTACTATATTCGTTCGCATGACAATCCCAAGAACAGAGCAATCTTCCGATTTGTGATGCATGTTGGTTCGTTGCATGAAGATGACGATCAACGCGGTTTGGCACATATTTTGGAACACATGGCGTTCAATGGTTCTACCCATTTTGCTCCCCATGCCTTGGATGCTTATTTTCAATCGATTGGGATGCAATTTGGTGCCCACGTAAACGCCAGTACCGGATTTGATAAAACCATCTATAAAATAGAAGTACCCACGGATGACCCTGAAATCTTGGCACAAACCTTTCAAGTGCTTCAAGACTGGGGTGAGGGCTTGTTGTTGCTGGATGAACAAATTGAAAAGGAGCGACTGGTTGGTCTCGAAGAGTGGAGAAGTCGAAGGTCTGGAAGAATGCGTACCACCGAACAAATGCTTCCAACATTATATTGGGGTGCCAAGCACGTTGAGCGTATGCCGATTGGTACCGAAGAGTCCTTGTTGAACTTTGAACATGATGCCTTGAAACGTTTTTATGATGATTGGTACCGTCCAGACCTTTGTTCTCTGGTGATTGTTGGCGACATTGATGTCGATCAGATTGAACAACAAATCGAAACGTATTTGGGAGGGTGGATATCACGCAGTGAACGTCCCAAGGAACAATTTTTGGTGCCCATTCCCAAAGAACCAATGCTTGACGTCATTCAAGATGACACCATTCCTTTTCCAATCTTGGTGTTGTCTCAAAAGAAACCTTTGATCCGCTATACCACGGAGGGTGGTTGGGCATCCAATATGTTGACCCATGAACTGATGATCAGTGCTTTGCGCGAACGGTTTAAATTCCTACACCGTGCCAATGATTCACAGGTGCAACAAACCTCGATGCAGGGCAATAGCATCAGTCCCAATTGTGAACGAGAATCCTTACAGGTGGCACTTGATGCGACGGATTGGCAGCAATCGATTACTGAAATTGTGACACAGTGTAAGCAGTTGCGGGAGTTTGGTCTCACCCAAACAGAATTGGATCGGGCTAAAAAACGTCGTTTGACGATGTTGGAGGCTTACACCAATAACTTGCCGACATCTCGTTCCAAGCAGCATCTTGTCGACATTATGTCTACCGTATTGGATCAGGAATCGTTGTGGCCACCAACCAAAATGTTTGAGTTGACCTCTCGTTGGACACCACAGATCACCCTTGAAGATGTCAATGCCCGATTGAAGCATTGGCTTACAGGAGAGGGACTATTGACCCATTTTTTGTCGCCAATCGAAGGGGTTACACCTGAGCAAATTCAACAATTGATTGAACAAGCACAATCCGTTGAGGTCCGTCCCTACATAGAGGAGGCTTCGAGTGCTGCCTTGATTAGTGAACCGGTCATACCAGGCAAGGTTGTTGAAGAACGATTGAATGAGGAACTGGAGATTCGAGAATGGATTTTCGACAACGGTGTTCAAGTCTGGCTCAAAAGAACGGACTTTGATGAAGACATGATTCGATGGTCTGGTTTTGCCGACGGTGGCTATTCACTGGTGGAAGATCAGGAACTCTTTTCGGCAGAGTGTCTGAGCTTGTTATTGCAATTAGCGGGTGCAGGTGTTCATTCGCGTGATGACCTGAGTCGATTGATTGATTCGGTTCCGGGGTCCTTTCGTTGGTCGATAGATGCTGACTTTGCCCAAGTAGAGGGCCATGCTACCACCGAAGGTTTCCTACCGACCATGCAACACATGTGGTTACAAAGTCAACAATCGACTTTTGACCAGCAGACGGTTGAAAAGATGCACAAGGTGTTGAGGACAGGGCTCAGCAATAATCATGCCCCCGAGCAATTGTACAATAAGTACCGTGCAGAGGTTCTCAATCAAGGACATCCTCGGACGTTACGAATGGAATTGGAAGATATTCCTAAGGTGACCCTTGAACATCTCCAGTCTGCCTATCAAAAAATAATTCAACCACTATCGGGTTATCGGTTTTCGTTGATTGGTAATTTTGATTGGGCGCAGATGCGGAAGGTTCTTTCCCAGACGATTGGTGCACTACCTGCAGTGCCTCCTCTGGAAAATATCAATCGTGGTATTTCCTTGTTGCAAGGGACAGAACGCCATCAGTTTGCAGTATTTGATGAACCCAAAGCCAAAGTGGAGTTTCATTTTGTATCGACCAAGCAGACCGATAAATTTGAACGATTAGAGTGTAAAATTGCCAACATGATTTTGCGTGAGCGACTGCGGAAATCTCTCCGAGAAGAAGAAGCCGGTACCTATCATGTTCATTCGTCGTGGGCGTATGATCGCTATATCGAGGAAATTCATTTTTACGTATCGTTTGGTTGCAATCCAGAACGGGTGTCGGAATTGGAAGGCAAGGCTCGTGCTGTCATCGAACGATTTGTCACACAAGGAGTCACTAGTGACGAAGTTGAACTTGAACGGGGTAAAATGTTGCGTTTTCATGAGCAAAGCATTGAAAAGAACAATTTTTGGCAAACTCGGATGGTGATTGCACAAATCACCAAAACAGATGTCATGGAGATCCCAGACCAATTGCAACTGATTCAGGCGCTAGAGGTTCACAGTATGAATGATGCTATCTGTAAGTTCTATCCGATAGCAGAGTGTTGTACCATCGTTGGATTACCGCTACAAACGGAATAGGTTCAAACGACCATCCCTAGAATTATAACGGGTGTTCGATGGCTTATTGAGCGTTTGGTGATCGAGTACCATGCGCTTCTACAATACCGGCGGCATTTTGCAGAGGAATTCGTTGAAATGTACTGACAGAATCACCTTGTTCAGAGGCAATGTGTGTACAAGGAACTGTTTGGGTATCGGCATATTGTTCCATGGTATACAATACATCTGCAGCATCGGAATGGAAAATCACGATCATTTCCAGATCGAGTAGGCGTTTGGCTATCCGCATCGCATCACTGGCACTGTGGAGTTTGGTATAGCGTGCGTCGTTACTGTCAACTACAACGGCTTTGTATCCTTGGGCAACAAAGGCCTCTTCAAGGGCAAAGGCAAAAGTCGATCCCTCCGAATGGGTATCAATCCAATATAAATGAGCTTGCTGATCCATCAAAGACTGGCGTTTGGTTTGGGGTACCAGAGATGTAAGCGTAGAGGTGTTTTCTTGGAAGTCACTTTCAATCATCCCTGCAGCAACGGTATTGTTGGTCATGAAGTCGATCAGAATGAAAGCGCCCGAAGCACGATTGGTACGATAGGGATCAAAAGCGATTGCACGGTGGGCGACCAGTCTGACACAGGCGATGTCATTGAGACTTAAGGATTGAACATTTTGGTTACGTTCAAGGGTTTCCATGTCCATCTTCCACTGAATCGAGTCAATGTTGACGTGGACATATTGGGTGCCGTGTTTGATCCAATAATCTTTGTTGAGGTCTAGATCGGTTTCGTTCATCCACACCACGATCGCTTCGATGTTTCGACTGACGGTTGGGGCGTTGTCGGGATGAACAATCCAGTCTCCCCTAGAACAATCAACTTCATCGGTGAGACGGAGGGTGACTGACATTGGTGCATAGGCTTCTTCCAATTCGCCATCAAAGGTGTCAATCGCTTCAATGTGACTTTGAACACCACTTGGCAGAACGATAATTGGATCGCCTTTGCGAACGGTTCCAGAACCAATTTGTCCGGCGTATCCACGATAGTCTAGATTGGGACGCAGCACGTACTGGGTGGCAAAACGGAATTGTTCAGTGTTAAACACCTGAGAGATTTCTACGGTTTCCAAGTATTGAAGGACAGTGGGTCCGGTATACCAAGGCATTTTGTTGGTGGCTGGTTCCACAATGTTGACACCAAAGAGGGCTGATACAGGTAGAAAGTCTACGGATCGAAAGCCTAAATCTGCGGTGAAAGCAGTGAATTCGGCTTTGATTTCTTCGTATCGTGCGTGATCATAGTCGACCAAGTCCATTTTGTTGACACAGACCAATAAGTGTGGAATCCCCAATAAAGCGGCGATGGTGGCATGACGTTTGGATTGTAACAACACACCCAAACGTGCATCAATCAAGATCAGAGCAACGTGTGCCGTAGATGCCCCAGTGGCCATATTACGCGTATATTGAACGTGTCCTGGTGTGTCGGCAATAATGAATTTGCGGATCGGTGTGGAAAAGTAGCGATAGGCCACGTCAATGGTGATGCCTTGTTCTCGCTCTGCACGGAGTCCATCGGTGATTCTGGCAAAGTCAATTGCCTGTTCTCCGGTACTGCTGGTGAGAGTTGCATCTTTGAGTTGGTCGTCGTAAACGCCTTTGGTGTCGTGCAACAATCGACCGATCAGGGTGGATTTTCCATCATCGACTGAGCCTACGGTGACAAATCGCAGGAGTTCTTTTTGTTGGTTGCGTTCTAAAAATGCGTGGATGTCTTCGGCAATCAGGCTTTCTTCATCAATGGTGTGATCAATAGACATGGTGTTCCTTGTAGCGATAGCGGTGTCAGTTCAAAGTAAAAGGCCTCGGGTGCTTAGAAGTAGCCTTCTCGTTTTTTGCGCTCCATAGAGCCTTCCTCGTCGAAGTCAATCAAACGGTTTTCACGTTCCGACATACGGGTAAGCATCATTTCTTGAATGATTTCGGGTACGTTTTTGGCGGTGGATTCGATGGCTCCCGACAGTGGATAGCATCCCAATGTTCGGAAGCGAACCATGCGCATTTCCACTTCTTCCGGATCGTGAGGTAAACGGTGGTCATCGACCATAATTAAGGTACCGTTTCGGTTAACTACGGGACGTTTTTTGGCAAAGTAGAGTGGTACCACTGGAATGTTTTCCAAATGCAAGTATTGCCAAATGTCCAGTTCAGTCCAGTTAGAGAGGGGGAATACCCGAATACTTTCTCCGGGGTTTACTTTCCCGTTGTATAAAGACCACAGTTCAGGACGTTGGTTTTTGGGGTCCCATTGGTGAAAGGCATCACGAAAAGAGTAGATACGTTCTTTGGCACGAGATTTCTCTTCTTCGCGTCGTGCACCACCAAATGCAGCATCATACTGTCCAAGGTTTAAGGCTTGTTTGAGCCCTTGGGTTTTCATGATGTCGGTGTATTTACTAGAGCCTAAATCAAAGGGGTTGGCGTTACTTGCAATGCCTTCTTGGTTTTTATGAACAATCAAGTCGACTTGTTTTTGTTGGGCAAAGTCCGATCGAAATTGGTACATCTCTTGGAATTTGAAAGTGGTATCCACGTGTAAAAATGGAAACGGTACCTTGCCAGGAGCAAAGGCTTTGAATGCCAAGTGCGCCATGACAGTGGAGTCTTTTCCAATAGAGTAGAGCATCACAGGGTTGTCGAACTCGGCAGCCACTTCACGAATGATGTGGATACTTTCCGCTTCGAGGTATCGCAGGTGAGTGATTGTGCGTTGGGAGGGTTGATAAGAGGTCATATTTCCTCATGGATCGTGGTTGTCAATACGCTAGGTATAACGCATTTGCTAGGTTCGGGGCAACAATCGAGATGGTACAGTCTAGATCAATCAGGGTTCTAGTGTCAAAAAAGTGTATGATGTTGGCTCTTGATTTTAAATCCATATTTTGGAACCGATACAAAGGGAAAGTGTCTATATCAAAGTATACATTGGAGAAATTATGAACAGTTGGATTTGGACGGTGCCGTTGTTGGTTGGGTGTCAACGAAAAGATGTGGAGGTTGCCAAACCAGTCGTAGAGACAGTTGACCTGGGTGATGGAAAGAGTCAGGTGGGTACAGTGACTTTCAAGGGGGCTAAAATTGAAGTGGAAACCCAAGAAGATTCATTGGCACAAACCGAAGAGCAAGTAAAAAAAGATATTTACAATGGGGTGGAGCAGTATTGGGAGCCCTTGGCCGAAGTCAAAGATTTGGTTGCTACCTATCAAGACTTCATTCAATATGAATATGGTACTGATGATCAGCGCAATACCTTGTATCTAACCGAAGACAAGAAAGAAGTCTTTCACCAATTAACTGGCTCGGCTTATGATATCGTGGTGGCTGAACGCAATTACAATGAGGTTAGTGCCGGTATCTTTGTCGCTGGGGCTACTGAATTGCGCTATGCCGAAATGTGGAATCGCTATCCCACACCCGAATATTTAGAACACAATGCCCAGATTCTCTTTGGAGAGAAGGTTCGCGATACCGTGCGTCATTTGACTGAAGAAGGGGAAGATAAATTAGAAAGACTGGTGTCACACTATGAAAGGTCTCGGGTTTCAGGTCAATTTACCGAGATGGCTCTCCAAGAGTTACAGTGGCGGTTCCCACAGTCCTATCCTCAACCTGTTCCCGTACAGGATACCGCACCATTGGCATTGTTTGCTGATTATCGAGAGGTCTTTTCACTTCCTGTTTTTACGGATACCCCCGTGTGGTCAGTGGTTTATGAAGAACAAATGGTGGAAATTGAACGTCTCAACAATGGCCAAGCGGTGGTTGACGATGTCCGTTTGCGTTGTGTAGATGCCTTGAAGCCTTATGTAACCTTGGGACACGCACCTCTGGAACTTTGCGTGATGGAGCAATTGGCCAAGCAAGAAATTCTCTATATTCACTATCCTGGAAGTAAATTATCTCCCAAATTAGAGGCCAGTCAAGCGATTGTCTTTGCGGCTTTGCAACAGAGTGTGGCCAAGGTCAAGGCTTGGGAAGACACTGAATATGGGCGTTTTTGGAAGAAAGAAGCCAATTTGCGTTTGCAACGGTTGCAATATGACAAAATGACGGCGATGCGACAAGAAGGTCGGACCGGTGAACTGATCCCGTTGGATACATCGTTGTGGGACTTTCTCCCAACTGAGGTCATGGATGACAGTACCGCCGCGATTTTGGATGCCCATGTTGCCCAGTTGGAACGGGAACTGTCGATTTTAATATACGACATCGGTGAGTTGGCGAACGAGGGAAGTAGCACGCAGGCTCGCAAACTCTTTGTGGTGTTTCCCCAACGGATTCAAGAGTGGGAGTTTTTTGCCCAGGCTTGTCTCTTTGCTTTTCCAGAAAACCATGATGTTCGCATTCGAATGGAACTGTCTTTGTTGGAGGCTTATCATCACTTGTTAAGCGCTTTTGAAACCTACCAAACCGATTTGACAAAGGTATCAGTGGCTCGATGGAAAGGGATGATAGAACCGTTTACCACAGGCTTGACCCAGATATTGGATCAACAAGAAACACTTACACCTATCCAAAGAGAACGGTTGGAGAACATTCAACAAATGTCTATCGCCACTGGGGTAGAATGAACCACACCAGTCCAGTCAACAAGATATAGGCAAAGATGGTGACCCGTTTGTTGGGTTTGATAAAATCCAGTGCGGTACCCAATGAACGTTTGGGTTTGAAACGATGTCCGTTAAAGTTGAGTGAGGAGTACTCATCCAACAACAAGTGGGCAAAATACCCCAAACTAGAGGCAATGGCCATTGACTTTTGAAAGGGTATATCGTGGTGTTGACGACCCGAAAGCAAAAATATCAAGGCACCATAAATAAAGATGGCTGGAACGGAGTGAAAGATACCCCTGTGTACAGTTAGTTTACCAAATAGCCATCGGACGGGAAACAGAATCAGGGTGGCAAATACCACAAAGTATCCGATACTTTCACCTACAGAACGATGAAATTCAGGGTGTTTTTGAATGAGAATGACTGGAATGAGGATTGCCAACACCCGAAAGACAAAGCGAAGAGGAATACTGGCGTCATGATCCAAATCGGGAGCCAGCCCCCCACAAAAACCGGCAGCAAACACAAAAGCACTCTCGGTGAGGGTGACCATTCCCAGTGAATAGGCTGCAATTGCCGATACGATTCCAACCATGACGGCACCTTGACGATGTGTTTTGAAATTGGCCATTGTCTGTTTAAGTGCTCTCAGGGGTCGGAAGGTTGATTTTGTGTGTGTGAGCGAGCTGTTTAATCTCATCGAGGGTGTGTTCAGCAATCGATTCAGCAGAGGCAGATTCACCCCAGCGTAACTGCTTGCCATAATAGACGGTGATCGGGTACTGGTCGGCTTGGAACCAGTTTCGATAGACCTCACGGGCATAGTTGTTGGTCATGCCCACAATGAAGACGGGTATCACCGGTACATTCGGACATTCTTTGGCGATGTGTCCAATACCTGCTTTGGCGGGGAGAAAGGAGTAGGGGTCCGGACTGGGGTTGCGTCGACCCTCAGGGTGAAATCCAACGGTGGCGTTACCTTGGCGCAATTCGTAGATGATTCGTTGAATGGAATATTTATTGAATTCTTTTTTGGGACCATCGCGGAAAATCGGCGGAAACATCGCACATCCACCCATGAACAAGTTGATGATCCATCCAATAAACCGATCGTAGAAAAAATTGGCACGAACCGGAAAAAAAATACGTCGGGATAAGGTGGTTCGATCAAAATTGATCCAAGTAATCACAAAGAAATCAAAGAAGGTACGGTGGTTGGCAGCGATTAAGATGGCGTCATCGGGAGTGAGGTCGGCAATGTTTTCCATCCCTCGAACGGTAAGACGACGAGAGAGTCCAAACCAAATCAGTGCGTACATAAAGGCGGCATTCCAATACATAAATGGAATCTTGACCCAACGATTACACCAATCGGAAAGGGCATAGGTGCATCGTTCAATCCAGTGAAGTTTTTTGAGTTGGTCGGGTGTTGGTTGTATCATAATTCAAGTCGTAGAAAGCACTCTAACGCATATGCGCCAGAATTCACCTTACAAGTTGTCAATCCATCGGTAAAATTTTGGATAGGGGTTCGATCATTGAGTATTTTGGGTTAGAATTTATGCAAGATTGATGAATAGTATCGAGTACACTTATGCCTCTAAAATCACAACACCTTCGGTTAGTGGAAGACCCTACAGATTTTCACCATACGATTTGGCGTTCAGGGCAGACTTTGGTGGTCAAACCTGAATCTGTGTTCCCGGATTGTTGTGTTCGTTGTGGAAAGCCAGCCGAAGGGAATACCGCGCGCAAGTGGTTGTTTTGGCATACACCAATTTTATTGCCTGTAGCCTTGTTGTCATGGCCTTTTTATTTGTTGTTGGCATTGGTGATGCGGCGTACGATGGCTATTGATTTACCGATGTGTCAACAACATATTTCCTTACGACGTTGGGTCACGATTGGTGGCTTCACTCTGCTCCCAACCGCTGCGTTATTGGCTTTGACAGCGCTGTCAAATGCGATACCCTTGCTATTTTTGGGTGCAATGCTCACTGTGATTTGTTCGGCTATCTTGATTGGTTGGGCTCGCAACCCAGTGTGGGCTGTCCGATTTGAAGAGGATTTGGCCTTTCTTCAAAATGTACATCCTTCAATTCTGGAGTTGGATACACTTCCAGTTTGGGAAGAACAAGATTGGTCGTGGTAAATTGCCTGTGGTACATCGGTTGTGGTTTGATGGTGCATAGTCAGAGTTGTAGTTGAACATTTTCTATCGAATTCATTGTCGAGTCGTCATCTTGGATTGAGATTGGTTACACTATCCCCAACAAAATGACCCATACTCCATGGAAGATGACTTTATGAGCACATTAATGTATCGAGGGCTGCAATTAGACAGCTTTCAACGACAGGCAATCGAATATTTACAATCGGGACAGAGTGTCTTGGTTGCCGCACCAACTGGGACTGGTAAAACGTTAGTTGCCGATTGGATTGTCGAAGAGGCAATGAAAAACAACAAAAGCGTGATTTATACCGCACCAATTAAAGCTTTGTCGAACCAAAAGTATCGCGATTATTGTGAATTGTATGGTGAGGAGAATGTGGGTTTGGTGACCGGAGACTTGGTGATTCGACGCGATGCACCTTGTAAAGTGATGACCACTGAAATCTTGCGAAATATTTTGCTCTGTGAAGATCAGTCGGCGGTGTCTGACTTGATGGCGGTGATTGTTGATGAGATTCACTTTTTGGATGATCCGGATCGTGGTACGACCTGGGAAGAAATGCTGATCTATCTACCACATCATGTCCAGATTGTGGGCTTGTCAGCGACCTTGCAGAATCTGAAAGAGTTTGCCAATTGGTTGTCGCACGTGCGTAAAAGTCCGGTTCCAATTGTCGAAGAAAGGCAGCGTGCAGTGCCACTGTCTTACCATATTGCCTGTAAACAGACGAATCTCGTGGATGTGGAGCGTGCAAAAGAGTTGCTAAAAGGTCGAAAAAAGCGAAA
>CAKZLX010000147.1 GCA_937127265.1 uncultured Pseudomonadota bacterium | reverse complement strand
CCTGTGAAAAACTGTATGCACAAGGTGGAGAATGTGAGTTTACTTCGGCTGGTGATCAGTATGGGGAAAAGAACTTTACACGCTGTATTGAAACCTGTGAGTCGGCAGTATCAACACCTGGTGACGCTGGCGATTACAATCCCAATGAAAAAACACCTTCGTCTCAGTCGATTGAACTGGAAAATGATCAACAAGCAGCTTTGTGGATGGATTGCATTGAAGAAAAATCCTGTGAACTGTTGAAAACATCGGGTGGTCGTTTCTGTGCACCGATTTGGTAACCAGATGTTTGCGACATTTAAGTCTCCAATTCAGGTGGCAGTGTGTCTGTTGGTTGTGATGAACGCTACCGCTTGTACACCGACTTGTGAACAGACCTGTACCAAATTGTTGAGTTGTGAGGAGGAAGGGTTAAACACACCGATGATGAACTTGGATGAGTGTACATCTTCTTGCGCCGCGCAATCAAACTGGTATGAAGACAACGAGAAAGTTGAACAACAGGACGCTTTTGACCAACTGAAGTCCTGTATTTACAGTGAAACGTGTGAGTCTGTTCTCGATGGGGTCTGTTACGACGAAGATGTCTATATTTGGTGATGTCGTTCTCTTTTCGATATAGAGACGAGATTGGCAACTGGATGGTTTAATCAGTTTGTTCAGTTTGTGTAGTCTTTTTTTGTCGAACCCAAGACATATCCATCCCATAGTTGAGACTGATTGGTGCCGCCCGACCCATATTGCCTACAACGTCGGTTGTAAATCCCCAGCGAACCCGTTTGCCTTGGCGTTCAAGACGCAGTGTCGTACCCAGATGTGAATTGACCAAGGTTTCTTGCATTGGCTCTACTCGAATCAAGGTTTGTTGAGTCATCGGTGTAACCCCGAGTGTCATCGACCACTTGTCGTTGAGATCGGTTTGGGCGCGGAGTGGTAATCGAAAATCAACGTTGCCATAGACACCAGCATACAACCCGCCGATCGTTGGTGCGACGGCAAAGTACCAATCTCCCATTTGGGCAAATTGGTAGCGAACATCGATCAGTCCACCACCAAAGTAGACTTGGGTGCCGACATCAAGGTGTGGTTTCCACCCATAGCGCACCGACAAGACGCTTTGGGGAACGGGAAACGTGGTTGCCAGTGAGAGGGTGTTGTTTTGCTGTAGTGAGGCACCAAGAGCCACTTCCCAGGTCTCCGGTTCAATGGTCTTGGCTCCTTGTAAACTGTGTAGACTGGTGCAGGCTTGCAATAACCAAATTACCATTGTGTCCCCCAGCCAAGGGTCATGGAAGGATTTGCACGATGGAGTCCAAATCGATAACCACCTGAGAGCGATAAAAGGTTCTTTTCGTGGATGGGGACATGAATCTGTATATCGGTCAACAAAGACGGTTTGATTGTCCAGATAAATTGGTTGATACCACCGAAATGAATATCGCCACCAACGCCTGTAAACAGTCCAATCTTGATATCGCCTTCTCCGAGTACAATGCCTTTGCTGAGATCAAGGGTGAGATGGCTAGTCAATAAAGTTCCAGACCACAAAGCCTCTTCGGTTTCCAGTACGGTTTGGGTATTCAGTCCGATTTGGCTATCGAGTTGCCAACAGGAGATGGGGTTACCAGAGAGATTCTTGAACGAAGAAGTGTTTTTAAGATCGTTACAACGTTGTGACCACAGTCCGATACCGTGATGATAGCGTTGAAAGCCCAATGAAGAGCTGGACCCGAGTGTACTCAAGGTAATCCCCTTGGCAGAAAGTGTCGTAGCCAATACTGGTGTGGAAGAGACAAAACTAACCATTAGCAAAGAGATTATTCGGTACACGATGCCACCTCATAGACCCCATCCCAACGCGAGGCAATCGCCTGACAAGCCCAAATCTTTTCCGACTCGGTGGCACCATCAACCCAAATGTCGAGCCATTGCATTCCCAAGTCAACACTATCAGGTCGTTCACCACTGGATATTTGTCGTCCAAATTCTTTGGTGGTGTCCAGCAACCAATTGAGCATACGGGTACGATCGTCGTGTTGACTATCGACTTCCCAAACTGTAGCCGCAAAAACTGAACCAAGAGGGTAGGGGTCGTATAGACTCAATAAACCTTCATCCATCTCATCTCCGGGTAGGGGAGATACATCACTTGCCAAGTGCTCACTGTCCAAGGCGCGATCTTGTTCGGGCAATGAATCGGCTATGAAATTGGGTCGGTTAGTGACAAGATATCCTAAGACATCGGCTAGTCCTTCGTCTAAACTGTAGACAGAGTCTTGTCCTTCGGCATCCACATCGAGCAACCGAGGCGTTGTCGTACCTCCAGTGGTTAAATAGTGAAACAAGGCGTGTCCAAATTCATGACCAACCACACCTTTGTTGGCGGCAAGTGGGACACCTTTGGGGATAGCATCGGTGAGGAGAATGAAATGATGGACAGTCGGGACGTAAGCCGCATTTTCCATGGGGAGAAAAGAGAGTGTGAGATCGGCAATCAAAGGCGATACTGCACTGTGCATCGGTAATATATCGTCGAGGTTGTGTTCACTGGTATCCAGTAAGGCAACTGTATCTTCCAAGTGGGCGTAATAGGAAAAGGCAATTAATCCATCGCGATCAAGGGGGTAGGCAGTGTCATTTTTGGTTTGAAAATCGACCTGAAGCGCTCGCCCCTTCTGATAAGACAATTCACTGCTCGCCAGATCAATGCCAATAGTTCCACCAACATAGAGGTTGCCCAATGTTCCTTCCATTCGTTGTGGGTTTGATAAACTGGGTATTTCACGTTCAAGTATGGCGTAATCCTCAACAGCACTGTCAATGTCGATGACTTGAAATTGGGTTGGAGAGTCTGTACACCCCATCAAAAAAGTATGTGTCCAAAAAATCATTGTGGCTCATTCCTTATGTATTATCGGGGTATCCGATTGGAATACAAGATACACCAAGAAGACAAAAAGGAATCTGTTTGCCAATAAATTTCGGCATAAAGATTACAATTGTTGTAAAATGATGTTCTTAATGGTTCAGGTCTTTACATAACAATGTACGCAATTTTTCACAGACGCCTTTGGCTAATGGTCTTCTTTTTTATCTCGATGGTTTTGAGTATCGGAGTGGTCTATTTTCGTGGAGATCGACCAGGCATAACCATTGATGTGGTCCAACAAATCACCCCGCAAGGTGAAATGGATCGTCTGGTTCCCTTCTCCTTTACCGAAGTCGATCACCAACAGGGTGTTTTGACTCTTGATGTGCCATTGGATGGTATATCAGCATATACGTCTCCTGCACTGGCTATCATGCGCCCTTTGTATTTTGTGGAGGTGATTGGAGATGGTGCCTTAATGAGTCCACCATTGGAGCAGAAAATTGGACGAGATGTATTACTGCTGCCGTTGCCTCGAGAGGTACGGTCTTTACAGGTTCGTGTTGAAGGTGCTTATGGTAAAGGTGGTTTGGATGATGTGCTGGTATTGGGAAACTATGGTGAATTGACCAAATACTTTCGGGTTCGCAGTATGACATCGGTCTTTTTGTTGACCATTTTGTTGAGCACTGCCATCAGTATGTTTATGTTGGTGTTGTTTCGTCCCTTGCAAGAAACCTTTTTGAGTGTCGGAGCCTTTGCGATGGCGTTGGCTTTCAATGTGATTGGCAATGCCGATGTGGCAGAAAACA
>CAKZLX010000146.1 GCA_937127265.1 uncultured Pseudomonadota bacterium | reverse complement strand
TACGTTCCTTTTTACTCTTGCTCCAACGTCCATCTATCGACTCACCCGCTAAATGAATCACCGCATCGATTCCTTCAAGGGCTTGAGAATCAATTTTTCCTTCTTTGACATTCCAATAGATTTCGTCCTCAGACTGGGCTTTTCGTCGAACCAGTCGATAAACTTTGTGCCCACCTGCCCGCAAAAACGCACAGAGATTTCGTCCAATTAATCCGGAGGCACCGGTAATGGCAATTGTCTTGGACCCAAAATGGGCATACTGTTCAAATCGGGTCAGATCCATCTTGGTCCTCTGGTGTCGTAAGGTAAACATGTTTTCAATCTTTGATGATAACAACCAATCAAACCATCCAAAGAACGGGGCTTGATAGTCCAGTGTATCCACCAACAAAGACTGTCCAGTTTTTTCACTCATAAACTGGTGCCGATGTACCCATCTTGAAAAAGGACCCTTGATTTGTTGATCGACAAATCCAGTGGGGTTGTTGTGTTCAATGTGCTTGGCAATCAAGGACAATGCCAATGGTGCAGGTCCCACTTTGACATGGACACTGGTACCGACTGACAAGTCGCCAAACTGCTCTTTCAGCGAAAGATGTGAGGTGGCTTCACCCCCTTTCCACTGCACAATCCGAATCTGGTCCCATGGTGGAATCAACCGTTCAAAAGCCCCGCCAGATGCATGATAATCATACAACTGCTGTTGACTGACAGGGATGGAGGTTTCAAAACGTTTTTGGGTCACAACAGACTCCGACAAAGGGAAATATGTTTAACCGTAGTCTAAACACCACCACAAACAAGTCACAACTTTATATTGCAACATATTTCACCCATCTATCCACAATTGTATATTTAGTGCCGACGAATACCCAGTACAGCCACCAAGGACGTCAGCCAAAACATTGAGGTTGAACCATTGTTACAGCCCATTTTGGGAGCTTCTTCCTCAACTAAACAGGCGGGGTCCACTGCTTGACAAACCGAAATGGTGGTACATTCCTCATCATCGTAATACCCATTAATATCGCAAAAGTCGGTCGTGCCATGAACGGTCTGAACGGTTTCCAAAATCCACTCATGAACCAAATCGGTACGGGTTGAACCTGATGTTTGGGTACAATTTTCATCGCCCCAAGAATGAACGGCAATCTGTACCCACTCACCCCATTCTTCATTGAAAAACAATTGCGAACCACCAGAGTCCCCCGAACAAATATTGGCAGAATTGGGATTATCGATATTGTCGGAAATAACGAACTGTTCTTGCAAATCGGAAATTACCAAATCGGCCGAGCGTTTGGTTCCAGAGTCATCTTGTCCACCACCGGTGATACCAAACCCCACTGACTTGATGGGTTGACCGATCCAGGTGTCATCAAGGGGTTCTGTCCAATAAAAAACAGGGTTTACGGGGGCATCTTCTGCCAACACCAACAGAGAAAAATCATTGGCACCTAAACTTCCAGCCCAACCGTTTTGCAACTCTTCATAGTCGGGATGAACGATGATATCGGTAAAGCCAATCACCGCCTCGGCTTCGGTAACTGAAGGACCAAAGAAAGCTTTTCCGGCTTGCACAATCAGTTCAGGTGGCAAGTCCCCGCCACAGTGTGCGGCTGACAAGACAATCCGAGGGGTAATCAAGGTCCCTGTACAAGCAGAAAATGTGTACTCGCCAAATGAAGCACCCAAACCCACCGTGGCGGGGAAAGCTGCTTCTAGATTGCCATTTACAATGTTTGCTGAAGCCAAGCCCAGCCATCCAATCAACCACATATGGACTCCTGATATTTATTGTGTTGACTTGTTGTTATCGTATCCAGTCGAGAAATCGAAACCACTATGACCATTCCATCGCAAATTGACCCTTTTCTCACAAGATGGTTATTCTTCCCAACAAATGGTTTCTGACGACGGAGACTCGTTTCCGGCAATATCTCGGTGAACCGCCCGAAAACAGCGTAATGGATATTCTTCTCCCGGACGAATGACTTGCCGATAGTTGGTGGAAGCCAGTTCAGTCGGCAAGATAATACTGTGCATCAACGACTCATCTCCGGTGGCTTGGTCGTGAACTTCATAGACCTGAATAATACTTAGGTTATCACGGGTGGGTTGATCAACTGTGGTGGTGATCTCGTACTTTTTGGCATTCTTCCAATCACACTCTTGTACTGCGGTGGGTTCACGATCAAAGTACCCTTCAAAGAAGGTGTCGGGAGCAACGGCATCCATGGTCAAGCGACTCGAGGAAGTTCGAAACCACCCACCTGAATCCATACCGGGATTGGGATGAATTTCAGTGTTCAACACCGACACATAATAGTCAGTGTTTGGCTCTAAATCTTCGAGTGGCTCGATTAAATACGTGCAGTGAAACTCTTCGTCACCTTCGTGGATATAACAGGTGATGTCTTGGGTATGGGGTACACTTTGTCCATCTTTTTTCAAATCCACTGCCATATGTGTTTCGTCACCGTTTCCAATCGTGAGAACTATCGGTTTGGTGTTGATGGGGGCAATTGCATTGTAAGTGGGTAGCAATTTTCGAATCCGCATTTCAGAATCACAACTGGTATCTTCGGGTGGAAAATCTTCGGGGTCATCATCTTGTGGAATGGGTTCAAAGCCTTCTTCTTCGATTTCGGGTTCTGGCTGACAGTTTTGGGCATCGGGAACACGATCGCAAATATCTTCAAGGCGTTGATCTATCACCGCAAATTCTTGATCACTACCGACCAGACAACCATGAAACCACAACAACATCATATTCATACATTATCATTTTTCAAACCATCAATCAATTTGGTTATATAATTTCAAAATCTATTCAAGTTTATTTTTTTGACAAATTACTGCTCAAAACATTGTCAGTAGTATTTTTCATTCTATATGCAATATGTGTTCATCATAACCATGGAGGAAACATGTTCACATTAACCCTTTTATCATTTATCGCTTGTAGTGGTGACAAAGAAGACACCGCTATCGAAACTGAAGACACCAGTGTTGAAGAAACAGATACTGAAGATACTTCCACTGAAGAAACTGACACCGAAGATACTTCCACTGAGGAAACAGACGAGCCAGCGGGAACCGCTCAAGTTCGTGTTGTACACTTGTCCCCAGATGCACCAGCCGTTGATGTCTATGTGAACGGAGAAGCCTCTGGTATCGCTGATGCACCTTTCTTAGCCACTACTGGTTTCGTTGAGTTGCCACCTGGAGATTACTCATTTGCCGTTGCGCCTGCTGGAACCGATTTCGCCAGCGCAGTACCCGTAACCTTGGATGTAACCTTGGCCGATGGTGACGCATACACTGCCATCGCACACGGATATTTGGATACTAGCATGGAAAGTAATGGTTTTGCCATCACACCATTTGCTGCTGACTTATCTGCACCTACGGACGGTACTTTCCGCGTACAAGTTGTCCATGCTGCTGCCGCGGCTGCTTTCGCCAAAGTTGACATTTGGAACATTACTGACCCAGCCAATCCACAGGCATTAATTCCTGACTTTGATTATGGCGAGGAAGTGACCACTGAGTTGCCAACCAATACAGCGTTCACTTTGGGTGTCGATATTGATGCTGATGCAACACCGGATGCCGTGTTTGAAATCCCTGATACTTTGATGGGCTTTGTTGGTGTTTATGCAGTCAACGATGTAAATGGTGCCCCTTCTTTATTGACACACTTTGAAGATGGAACCAGTGTACAATTGACACCTGTTGCTCAATAATCCTTCGTTCTATACAATCTCGGTGGTGGCATTTATTGTGATGTCACCACTTTTGTTTTTTAGACCGTTTTTACACAATCAAATCAATATTACTAGCCACTATACTGGTATCGAGACTTCCTTCAAAAGGCATGACCAATGAAGTGTTGGCAAAAGGATCACAGGTAAGGTATTCATCACCTTCGAAATACAGTTGGGTCGTCAGTAATTCAACCCCCTCGACATCCCAGACCTTCACGTGGATATGATGAGGACGATATTGGGTACCATTTAAGTATCGACCGGGTAATAAAGTATTCAACTGATACGTACCACTTTCGTCGAGCATGATTACACCGCGATATTTCATTTCGCTAGAAGTATTGTCATAATCTCCATTGGGATCAGCGTGCCAAAACTCGACCATCCCGTTGCTTAACCCCACCGAGCAGTCACCAGTCACCACTCGACCAGAAATCGAAACCGCTACCCCATCATCTCCCCAAATTTGAAAATCATTGCGTAGAGGCGCATCCGTCACGTAAAAAGGACCTTCAATATTGGTGGCCGTTGGGATACAATCGGAAACGGTTCGAAATTCACCATCTTGGATAAGAGCCGGCTCGGTACAAAACGCTGGCTTCTTCACACAGGCGGTGACACCAAGTGCTGTCATTCCCTGTAAGAACTGTCTTCGGGTCTTCGGTTGATTCATGGTTCACCTCCTTGGCTTTCTTTGTTTTCTAACCAATCTACCATACACCATATTCCACCGGCGATGATCATGCCTAGTGATTCTCTGGCTTGCTCTATTGCTGGAACAGTGTCAACCATGGCTCCAACGCCTTCAAACTGATTGGGAAACAACCAAATACCCCAAAAGATATACAGCACACCAAATAACCACCGGCTTCTTTTTATCAGGCCAAAACACCCACAGGCGGTCCAACCATAGGCAAAGACCCAACGCCAAGGATCAGGGTCGTTCAGTTGTACCAAGGCAAAGAGCACCATCAGCCCACCCAACAAATATCGTCCCAATTGGTAGCGATTCACTTTCATTTTCAAGGTACTCCGATACAAATAGTGTATGACTAACTGGACAGACTTTCAAAACTTCGATGAACTTTGGCAGGGCTTGCTCACCGAACATCAAAAACGTAAAGGGATGCTCAAAACACCAACGGTGACCACCAGCCATCAGCACAAACCACAAGCCCGTACGATGGTGCTCAGAGAATTCTTGTCCACCCCTTATCCGACTCTGGTATTTTTCACCGACATTCGCAGTCCAAAAGTAGCCCAAATCAAGTCCAACCCACAGATTACCATCCACAGTTATAGCCCACGAACCCGAATCCAGATACAGTTTTACACCACTGGACACATTACCAGAAAACATCCTCGTTTTCAGCAGTGGCGCAGTCAAGGACTACAACGCAAAGAAGACTATGCCACTGTCGCTTCACCAAGTCAGCCAACAGACCAGTTAGCCGATGTGACCTACAATCTCGATTTGGCTGGCGACAACTTTGCGGTGATGCTATGTCAGATTCAGTCGGTGGAAATACTGGCACTGGGACAACCACACCAACGATGCCTCTGGAACTATCAGAATCAGGCTTGGACTAAACAGTGGTTAATTCCCTGATCTTATATTACCTTACCGTTCCCACTCAATGTCCAATGCCTTGTAGATTCGCGGACGCAAACTGTACTTCAATACTGGAATAAAAGGCATGTACTGTGACAATGCTATCACGTACAATTGGTGTTCTGGGCTGGCCCAAAAGTGGGTGGAACCAATTCCATCCCAAGTATACTCTCCCACAGGAGATTGTTTATTTGGCTCTATTTGTACTTGAAAACCAAAACCAAAACCATCACCATTGACCGACCGTACCCCTTCGGGCAATTGATTGGTTTGCATGAAGGATACGGATTCTGGCGATAGGATGGTCACGCCACCAAGTGTACCTTGTTGAACGATCATTTGGGCAAACTGGTTGTAATCATGCATCGTCGATACCAGCCCACCACCACCCGATTCAAAACGTTTCGATCGAAATGGAGAGTCGGCAACAGGTTCTAATTCAACCCCAAAACGAGTGTACATCGGACCAAAGCGATCGATATCCTCATCCGCAACCACAAACCCAGTATCCACCATATCCAAGGGTTCAAAGATGTTCTGGCTTAGATACTCGTCCAAAGTTTGCCCACTGACCCGCTCCACCAACACACCCAGTACATCCGTAGAAACCCCATATCGCCAACCCGAACCAGGCTCAAAGGCCAACGGTAAAGTCGAGAGGCGTTCTACAAAACCATCGGAATCTTCTGCTAACAGTGGGTGGTTGAGATTGTAGAGTCCATCGACTGGTCCCACACCAAAGAATCCATAGGAAAATCCAGCACTGTGTCGAAGCAAATCTGCTACCGTTGGTGCTTGGAAAACTTCTTTATTACCTAGGGGATTGTAAACCTTCAAATTTGACAGTTCAGGAATATGTTTATCAATTGGATCATCCAGCCCAATCAGTTCCTTTTCAACCAGTTGCAGGACAGCCACGGAAGTGACCGGCTTCGATAACGAATACATCCGAAACAAGGTATCTAAGGTCATTGGTTGTTTTTCTTTTTTGTTTTGCCATCCTTTACTATCCAAATAAACGATCTGCCCTTGGTAGGACACCAGTACCACACTGCCCATAATACGGCGACGTTGTATTCGACGCACCGTTCGTTTGACCACCCGTTGCAACTTGGGATGGTTTGCATCATGGATTTCCACAAAAGCATCAACCTCTACCGAAGTCTGACTGTTATTGTCGGCATGAGACGGGCCCAAACATAATAGTGAAATCAAGGTAAACATTCACTCTCCATCCATTCAACTTGTTCTAAACAAAAGTCCACCGTGCCTTCGGATGTTCTGGACAACAGAATCCCCAAACTTACGATTTTACCAGGATCAAGATATCGACTGTTATCTCTTTGGTTGCGATACTGATACTGAAAATCGGACCACAATACAACTTGAGGAGAAGAGCGTAGTGATACCGAAAAATACTCTCTCGGTCGACGATCTTCTTCATGAACGATCAAAAGGTAATCTCTTTGGTCGGCAGACCATGTGAGTTTAATCCCAATGGCGCCAGTTGGAACGGCTAATGTACCATCCATCATGCGGGCAGATACAAAGCCCCCATTGTTCTGGTGAGACAACATTCCTTTGATTTGTATACCTCGTGGAGCCGGCTCTATTTGGCAGGTTGACACCCCTCCCATTACCCGATCGGTAGTGACTATCCATTGTCTGTGTTGTAGAAGAATCAAGCAGTCCATACCCTGCACTCCTTTAGAATAGGAAATATTGTTCGTCATCTCACTAGACTGGACTATAACCCAATTGATGATGTATTCTATTCCCAATCATGAACGCACCGGAATTTCTCTGGCTTCTCTTCTACTTATCACAGCTCCCCTGAGCGTGGTGGGAGCTATTTATACCTTTGGTACGGTCTCTGTTCTCATTACAATCTGTTGGACCTTGTTGAATTGTTGGTTATTCACTGGACTTTTTATCACCGCTCACGACTGCATGCACAATTCGGTTGCCCCTAGTCGACCACGATTAAACAAGCGTATTGGAACACTGGCACTCCTACTCTATGCTGGTTTATCCTACAACAAACTATTGGCTGGTCATATTTTACACCATCGACATGTTGCCACCGAGAATGACCCCGACTTTTTACTTCACCGTTCAGATAGCGAATCCTTTTTAGGGCTGCGTTGGTACGGCTCTTTTTTATCGTCATACTTAACTTGGCACCCTTTTGCTTGGATGGCTTTTTGGTTCACCTTGTTTGATCGTGGTTTTGGTATTTCGGTACCGGCGATGATTCTCTGCTGGATTGTGCCACAAGTATTGAGTACCGTACAACTTTTTTATTTTGGAACCTATTTACCCCACAAAGGAGAATTTGCACCCAATACGCTTCCTGCACGGTCGAATGAATACCCCCATTGGTTGTCTTTACTGACTTGCTTTCATTTCGGCTATCACCGCGAACACCATGAGCATCCTTATTCTCCGTGGTGGTACTTACCTACTGTTCGTCAGAGTTGTCGAGAGTCTTCATGATGTTCCTATTCTGGTTGATGCTTTGTTTGATACCATTTACGGTTGTTGTCGTAAATATGGTAACCTGGCATCGTCCAAAAGGTACGCTTCTCTCTCAGAAATGCCCGTCCCCTTCCGTATCAGTCCTCATCCCCGCTAGAAATGAAGAAAACAACATTAAAGAGTGTATCGAACAGATATATGAATCAACGCAACAACCGCTCGAAGTCATCGTTTATAATGATAACAGTACTGACAATACAAGTAGCATCTTAAAATCGTTACAGATAAAACACCCTACTTTACGAGTGATTCAAGG
>CAKZLX010000145.1 GCA_937127265.1 uncultured Pseudomonadota bacterium | reverse complement strand
AACCGATACCATATTTGAAGGATATACCGCACTTGGGCGAAGCAGTAGTGGACTATCCGATGTCGGACTAGAAGTTGGACAACAAGCCGATTTCATTATTGTCAATGGTGATCCTTTTACCGATGTCACCAACAGTACACTTGAACAAACATGGGTCGGTGGTAAACGCGTTTACTAAATGACGGTCATTTCTGTGAATTCACAACTGCAAACAATCATTTGGCCAATGACATGTATTCCATTCCCTCGGCCGGCGTGTAGACCATCGAGCCTTTTTCACGTTCCAACCCCCACAAGACTTTATTGAGTCCCAAGGTTAAGCGATACCAATCGGTCTTGGATTGCTCAGATTCTCGGTGACGCTGTTCAACCCACTTGCGGGTCAGCCAAGAACGGTACAAAGTTGACAACATCTCCTGTTCGAGATCACCCCATCCCAATTGTTGTACCCAACTTGGTGTCACGATGTTCTCTGGGGTTACGGTTCTCCACAACCGAACTTGCATTTTACTCGGTGTATCATTGGTATAAGCATGAACCTCGACCCCTTGAAGGTTCCACTGTTGAGGATGCGAACGCAAAATATCTAGAAAAATCGGAATCTGTAACAGGTCAATCGTCACTGTGGCTTTCAAACGCTCAATATACAAATCTCGTTTGGTATCCACCGAAATAGCCAATGGGTCAAGCGAACATTCCAATTCCCAGCAGACTGTTTCCAATAGCGCTTGCATTTCTTCGCCATCATACACCTGTTGCTGTTGACGAATGTGTTCTTGGTAGGCATCCAGTTGTGCCAACTCTTGAGGCTCGATCTGTGACAAATGATAGCGTAACACCCCTTGCACACACACACTAAACAGCAAGGCAAAACCAACGATGGCAGTGGTCGCTTGTATCAATACAAGCCGAAAAACAGGAATCAACGGTTGGGGTCTATCAGATTTCATACAATCACTATCAACACTATAACCAATTTGGATAACAGAGGACTGCTATTCACAAACCGGCCAAAATCTGATATTATGCATATATGCCCATCCTTGCTTATGAATTGGAGACTCGTCAAATACATACGCCTGTATTTGATGGTCCACTCGAACTATTGCTCTATTTAGTTCGCCGTAAAGGTGTTGATATTCGTTTTGTGAAAATTGCACCCATCACCGATGCGTTTTTACATCATTTGTCGACTATGCAGACCATGCAGCTGGATATCGCTGGAGAGTTTTTATTATTAGCCGCCACACTTTGCTATTTGAAAAGTTGTGAACTCCTCCCTGGTTTAGAACGAGAAGAGGAGGAACAGTCAGAAGAAGATCCCATTACCATTCGCAATCGTCTGGCCGAACAACTCAAAGAATACGAAAGATTTCGAACCTTATCCACGCTGTTGCATGAGCGTCCTCAACTTGGACACGATGTTTTCACCCGACCAGAACAAGCCCATCATGTTGTTGACACTACCCCCACCATCCATATTAGTATCGATGCTATCGAACTACTCGAGATTTATCGAGCCATTTTATTTCAACAAGACACCACAGAGCCAACACACGATATCAAAAAGGAACCCTTCTCCTTGCGTGAAATGGGTGAATGGGTGCTGTCACAATTGGAAACTGGAGAAACCACAGTCCATCGGTGCCTAAACAACTTCGGGCAAACCTCAGAGAAAGTGATTTGTTTCTTAACGATACTTGAACTGGCCAAGCACCAATTGGTACAGGTGGCCCAGTTTTCATACCTAACCGAAATCCATTTGTATCCACAGTTTACACAACGGCCTTCACTCGAACACATCTTTACCGAGGAAACCTAATATGTCTGAGAAAGAATCCCCCTCGGTTATCGACCTACAAACATTTTTAGCCGGTCCGACAACCACCGTTACACAACAATCCACCATAGGACAACATTGGCAGGCGGTCTTAGAAGCCATTTTGTTCGCCTCCACACAACCTTTGAGCATCTCAGATCTACATAAAATCATCGAAGAGTTACCCAAAAACACCATTCACCAGTTGTTAATTGAAGTCCAACAGCAATGGAATGATGAACGTCGTGGTATTCAGTTGGTCGAAGTGGCGACCGGTTGGCAGTTTCGTACCCAGCCCAGCACGGCACCATACGTACAAAAAATGCAAACCGTAAAACCGAAAAAACTCTCTAAAGCGGCGATGGAAGCCCTTGCCGTTGTCGCCTATCGACAACCGGTAACTCGGGCCGAAGTTGAACAAATACGTGGCGTAGACTCCAGTGCTGTGCTATATAAACTGGTCCAATTAAACCTTGTGCAAGTGGTCGGAAAAAAAGAAGAAGAGGCAGGAAAACCAGAACTGCTTGGGACAACCCCAGCATTTTTAAGTCATTTCAACTTGCGAGATCTACTAGAGTTACCGTCGTTGTCTGTATCTTCCTCATCAAATACGTCCCCTCAGGACACAATGCTCATCGATACTCTCGACACAGATGACAATACTGGGTCCACCATCCATCCACTTGAAGCCCTGCAAGCCCACCTCAACCCCGAACCCCCTACAAAATCATGAGACTCCAAAAAGCCATCACCAACGCAGGTATCGCATCTCGAAGAGAAGCAGAAGCCATCATTCAAGAAGGTCGTGTCACCGCAAACAACGAAACCATTTACCATCCCGCGCACGAATTAGAAGAATCTGACAAAGTTGCCATTGATGGAGACCCACTTCCCAAGCCGGAACGACTGCTCTATTTCGCCTACCACAAACCCAAAGGGTTGATTGTCGATCGCAATGATCCACAGCACAGACCAAGTATATTCGGTCAACTGAAGCAAATCCCCATACGAGTAGAGTCTGTCGATAAACTAGACATGCAAACCACCGGTTTATTGTTGCTCACCAATGATGGTGACTTGGCACACAAACTGACCAATAACAAAGCCAGTGTCCCCAGAAAATATTTGGTCAAAATCTGGAAGCGCCCCGATGCTCGAAAGATGCAAATCTTAAAGAAAGGAATATTTTTGGACGATGGTAAAACCAAACCATTAAAATTGCGAGTGGTAGAGGAAACCGACAGCCAAAATATTTGGATGGAAGTCTTGGTCTCTGAATCAAGACACCGATTACTCAAACGAATCTTTGAAAAGATTGGTCACCCCATTAGTAAAATTCGACGCATTAGTTTTGCCACGATTTCGATCGGCAAGTTAGAGGCCGGTGAGGTGCGCATGCTCACTGGAGAGGAAGTTCGACGGCTCAAAGATGTTGCCAATGGGATAGACCCTCGAAATGCTGGTCACAAAACAAAATACAAGAAAGGCTTTGCCCGTCCCAAACCCAAAAAGAACCAACGTAAAAAATTGAATAAACGTCGAGATATCCATCGTCCGAAAACCCCCACTGGAAAAAAGAACCGGTAACGGCAAATGCTATCCATTTGGCAGGATATCCTCCAATCGCGCTTTCAAGGCCTACCAGACCGTCCCTTGACAGAAAAACACAGTGAATCCGTCATTCCAAATGTCTATATTGCAGGAAATCTAGCAGGACAACCCAATATCAAAGCTTCAATTCGGCATGGCTATCAGTTGGGCATCCAGATCGCCAAGACATTCCAAGCATCACCATATAAAACAGACGCCTCGGTGGGTATTGTTGGTGCTGGACCCGCTGGAATCGGGGTCGCTTTGGGTCTTCAACAACATGGTATCTCCTACATAATTTGGGAACGAGGTTTGCCTTTTGAAACCATCCAAGCCTTTCCCAATCAAAAGTTTCTCTACAACACTCCAAAAGAGTGGACACTACCGCCAGGATTTTGGTTTGAAGATTGTACCAAAGAAGAATTATTGAAACGTTGGAACAATGATCTACACGACACCCTACTGGGAGTTCAACAACACAATACCGTCTTGGATATTCAGCAATACCATTCGGCATTTTCGGTCTCAATAGAAAACAACATCGGAACGCGACAAACCAATAAGGTCGATGCGGTTGTCTTGGCAACTGGAACCACCTCACAACCGAAAAAATTACAGACTCTGGGTGAAGACCATCCCTTGGTCCAACACCAGCTCTACAATCCGCGCTCCCTACGACAAAAAAGAGTGGTGATTGTTGGAGGCGGCAACTCTGCATTGGAAGCAACTTTGCTACTGCTTGAACAAGGTGCTCACTGCAAAGTGGTTCATCGTGGAAAAGACTTTTCCAAAGCCACTCCAGATGTACGCAAACGGTTACAATCATGGTTAAACTCGCCCCAACTAGAGATCTACAAAAACAGTACTGTTCAAGAATTCCGAACGTTTGGCCAATCCGAAAACCAACTGACCGTCACCGTCAAGAACAAGCAAAACGCTATCACCCAACATTTGATAGTAGATCGTGCACTGGTCTTAATTGGTGGACAACCCCACAATGCACTATTGAACAACATTGAAATGCCCACCGAACAAACTACCCCAGTACGCTATGGAGTATGGGGTGGTGCATTTGTACTGTTTATCTACCTCTTCTACCTTTTGAAGTCGGGACTACAAACTGTTTGCCTAGACAACCAATGTATGGAGACCGTCCTCGAAGCCAAACGACATTTTTTTCCCCTCACCCTCTCTTGGTTCAACCATATTCCACAGTGGTTTCAAATCGACTTGGGTTTTCGGATAGTTGACGGTGCATTTTGGGGTACATTGTTATACAGCCTGATGATTGTCGGGTTTGGCTTGAAAGCCATGGGTAAATACAAATCGAC
>CAKZLX010000144.1 GCA_937127265.1 uncultured Pseudomonadota bacterium | reverse complement strand
TAAATCGGACTTCCTCCGACATTCAAAATCACATCTAGGTTGTATGATCCTGTTTCTAAATCTTGAAATACGTCTATGACCCGAGTCGATACAGAAGAAGATGGACCCCACGTCTTGTTCAAATGTATCAAGTAATCTTTCTCATTTGGACCTTCAGCAATAACGCTCTGAGTTGAATTAACGGGTGTCAATGCAGATAGCTCAGACCTTCCAACGTCTATCCACTCGCCCCTTGCCGTCTGAGAAATTACAGAAGTAGATGAATACTGTCTGACGTCTCCATACTCCATTGCTGAGTTAAAGATATCCACCAGACCGTTTCCATCGGGTTGGTTGACTGTAAACCATTCTCCGTCATGTGGGTCATCAAATTTTCCACTGCCACCAAATCAATACGCTTGGACTGCAGATCAGCAACCCCTTCGGGTCCACGATTGAATACCCCAGCGATTAAAATCGCATCGGTTTCCAGTGGAAACCACAGTGCAAAAGGAACCCCCGCATCTGGTTCTGGGTATCCCAAAAATGTCTGCAATTTGGACATTAATTCGCTCCTTGGGCTTTCTCCATATCCAAGACTTGATTGACGGTAATCACAGCCATATTGAACACCTCGGCTTCCGATGCGCCCATCGCGATTGCATTTACTGGCTGACATACCCCTGTCAATACAGGACCAATGGTGGTCACCCCACCCATTTCTGACAACAGTTTGTAGGAGATATTACCACTCACCAAGTTTGGAAAAATCAGAACGTTGGCGGTACCCGCGATATCAGAAAAAGAATACTCCTTAGCAAAGTGTGGCGAAATCGCAGTATCGGCCTGCATTTCACCATCAATTTTCAAGGTTGGTTCGCGCTCTTTCACCAAACGAATCGCCTTGCGTATCCGGCGCACTTCTTCGTGGTTACGATGGGTCCCAAAATCTGAAAAGGACAACATGGCAACCCGTGGCTCATATCCAAAGGTTCGTGCAACATTGGCCGTATTAATCGCAATCTGGGCGAGGTCTTCAGCACTGGGGTTGATATTGACAGTACAATCTCCAAAGAACAAACGACGTCCCTTAGCAACCATCACATAAGTACCGGAGATAACATCCACACTAGCATCTAACCCCAAAACTTCGACAGCAGGACGGATGGTGTCTGCATAAGGAATGGCAATTCCACCGAGCAATCCATCTGCTCGTCCCAGTTTGACCATCATCGAAGCCACCACCGTTTCATCAAGCATCGCTCGACGTGCTGCCTCTTGTGTCAGCCCTTTACGTTGTCGCAACTGCCAATAAGCATCGACCAATTCAGCATCTTCTGAACAGCGTACTGGATCCACAACCTCAACCCCTTCCAAGCCAAGATTCATAGCCAAACGTTTTGCCTCGATTCGCTCAGGATTCCCGATCAAAATCGGTTGGCAAATACGCTCTTCGATAATGCGTTCGACTGCCCGTAAAATCTTATCGTTTTCCCCATCAGGAAACACGACCCGACGTTTGTTCCGACGTGCACGTTCCACTAAGGGTTGGATCACAATTTTGGCTTTCTCCATCAATTGAGCCAAATGACTACGATAGGCCTCAAAGTCTTCTATGGGTTTCAAAGCGACACCACTCTCCATCGCAGCTTTAGCGACCGCAGGTGCCACCCACATCAGCACACGTGGGTCAAAAGGCTTTGGAATCAAATAGTCTGGACCAAAATTTAGACCGTGGTCGTCATAAGCCAATCGAACCGACTCGGGAACATCTTCTTTGGCCAATCGAGCCAGTGCATAAACGGCTGCCATCTTCATTTCAGTGGTGACTTTGGTGGCACGACAATCCAATGCCCCACGAAAAACAAAGGGAAACCCTAAAACGTTGTTCACTTGATTCGGAAAGTCCGATCGCCCAGTGGCAATAATGGCATCTGGTACTGCTGCTTTGGCATCTTCATAAGAGATTTCTGGAATGGGATTGGCCAATGCAAAGATGATTGGCTTGTCGGCCATACTTTGTACCATCTCTGGTTTCAAGAGATTTCCGACACTAAGACCGATAAAGACATCGGCACCAACCAAAGCTTCTTTCAAGGTATGAGAGTTGGTTGGTTGTGCAAATCTCGCCTTTTCTGGAAACATGTCGACTGGTCGATCTTTGTAAATCAAACCGTGGATATCAAACATGTAAATGTTTTCAACTTTGACACCCAAAGAAACCAACATCGTTGCAGTCGCTACCGCAGCCGCTCCAGCACCAGTAAAGACCACTTTAATATCGCTGAGGTTCCGATTGGTCACTTCACAGGCATTGAGTAAAGCAGCCGATCCGATGATCGCAGTTCCATGTTGGTCATCATGAAAGACAGGGATATTCAGGTCTTGTAATGAACGTTCAATGTAAAAGCACTCCGGTGCTTTGATGTCTTCAAGATTGATTCCCCCGAATGTTGGCGCAATCGCACGAACAGCCTGAATAACCTCATCAGGGTCTTTGACATCCAGTTCAATATCGAAAACATCGATATCGGCAAACCGTTTGAACAAATTGGCTTTTCCTTCCATAACCGGCTTACCTGCCAATGCACCGATATCACCCAGTCCCATTACAGCCGTTCCGTTGGAAACCACAGCCACCAAGTTACCCTTAGCAGTGTACTCGTAGGCTTTTTCTGGATGTTGAGCAATCTCACGACACGGCTCTGCCACACCAGGCGAATATGCCAAGGCCAATTCATGTTGGGAGGTTAAGGACTTTGTCGCTACAACCTCAATTTTACCGGGACGACCTGAACGATGATATTCCAAGGCTTGATTCTTCAAAGACATCCGAACTCCATTCCAAATGTGATACAACAATAATCATAGGTCTTGTAACCGATTTTGAAGATTCACACAGGCAACATCCGTTGGAGTTTCAGTTTGCTTAATCCCTTTGCCATTCTGGCGTTGTTATCACTACCCATCGTATATCTACTCCATCGATACCATCGTCGTCCCAGCCTAAAAATGGTATCTTCTCTTTATTTGTGGACCATTGAACAACCTGCACAAATCAGTGGACAAGCAAAGGAACACTTTGTGCAATCCCTCTCCTTTTGGCTGGAAATCCTCTGCTGTCTTCTCCTCTTCCTTTTGTTATTAAACCCTCCCGCCTGTACTGGAAGTGGAAATCATCATGTTCTTATCCTTGACACCTCTGCTTCCATGCAAGCAACTGAAATACAAAGCGAAGTACAAACCAGTCTAGACAATCGGGGTCAATACGACCGGTATACGATCATCACCACTGGGACCAATCCCTCAATCGCATCGGATTATGTGCCAGCACACCAAGCATTATCGCTAGTCTCCAACCTCAGCTTCCAACATGCTTCTTCTAGTCTACAAGAGGCCATTCACCTTGCACAGTCCATCGGACTTGGCAAAATTGAAGTCTGGACAGATCAACAACAATCACTCCCCTCAACTGAAATTGAATGGCATACCCTCAAACACCAAGGTCACAACATTGGATTCGTCCGTGGTGAATGGAATGACAACCAGATCAGCCTTCAATTGTTGAACACCTTTAAAACCCAACAAATGGTTTCGATTGCGGTTAACCAACAAGTCTCTGACACCGATGTAGAAACGCGAACACTTGACGCCATATTAGACGCTAATGACACCACACCCTTGAGTATTGAGATGGCACCGCATGTGATGTCGGTCACCATGGAATTACAAACCCGAAACGACAAGCCTTTCCAAGACGCCTTACACCTTGATGACCGACTTGATTTGATCCCTGTAAAGCCACTCCCTTTGCGCATCGCTAGCGATATCGACACCCGACTTGGACAGGCAATTGGTGTACTCTCTCCGCAAACGCCCCCCCCCCTAGAACGCCTGATCAAGAATCCAGTTCAATCAAGTCCGATGTACGCCGACTTGTTATTTACAGATAGAGATATCGGTGGTGGACCAACCACTTGGCGGGTTCAC
This sequence comes from uncultured Pseudomonadota bacterium, assembly GCA_937127265.1. Taxonomy (GTDB): domain Bacteria; phylum Myxococcota_A; class UBA796; order UBA796; family UBA796; genus CAJWHX01. Next base: position 5,754 of record CAKZLX010000144.1, on the reverse strand, counting down.
TTTGCCCCCATACAAGAAGCGAAGTGGACACAAAGCATACAAATACACCAAACCACCAACAGTATCGCGCAAGATCTATCCGCACAAACAATTTGGTCCTACGATCCAAACCGAAGACTCCGTGGACACATTCTGATCTCTACCCAAAACATCCCTTTGTTGACCGAGGAAATCAACCCACAAACCGGAAAACACATTTTCCACTTTAATATTGATCGACGCAGCCCTTTCTTTCAAACGCCAGATTGGCCAATTTTGTTGGGTAATCTAATCGAAAAGCGCCAACAGTACACTACTGGATTTTCTCAACACAGTCTATTGATGGGAGAAACCCTGTTAGGACGTGGGTTAGAAAATGGAACCTGGACAATTCGTAGTCCTACAACCGACCACACCATCGAGGTTAGCAACAGCATCCTATCCTTTACACCGAATGAGTTCGGCACCTACACCATCAGTAATCCCGATCAAATACCTGTACATCGTTTTGTGGTCAATTTGACTTCAATAGGAGAAAGTCTACTCGGCAACGATACAACGAAAACAACCCCATCATCTATACAACCCGAGCAAATACAGACTGGTTCTGGACGATGGCGCATCTGGATTTGGCTATTGATACTGGGACTGATCACTTGGAATTGGAGGATCAATCAATGATGCAATACCCTTGGTTATTGTTGATTTGTCTACCGATACTCTGGTATGTCTGGCAAACAACACCTCAATATAGTATCCGAATACTACGCTTTGGGATGGTTATCAGTATCACCTTGGGAATCGGCAACCCAGTCTTGCAATTCCCCAGTACCTCCCAAGATGTGATTGTGGTTGTCGATCGTTCAGACTCAATGCCTTCTTCTATTACCAAGGATGCCAATGAATGGATTCAAAACATTGAGTCGCGACTCTCTAATCAAGATCGTCTGGCTGTTATCAGTGTTGCCAGCACCGTACAAATCAACAAAAGTCTGAGTTCCGAATCCTTTGTCGGTTTTGACCAATTGGCAGAGACTGAACAATCGAATATTCGAGAAGGTTTAGAGCGAGCCCTCCAAATTGCCGAAACATCTGAGCATGCTTCGATTTTGTTACTTTCCGATGGAGCAGGTACCGATGGCGGTCTCACCAATGTACAAACCAAAGCCTTAATGCAAGGAATCCCCATCCACACAATCGCCAAATCTGAAAGTCAGACCACCGATGTCTACATTGCGGATCTGCAAGCACCCACCCACCTCAATGAAGGTGAACAGGCTACAATTACCACTTTAATAGAGTCCAATACCAATACCACCGCCAATATCACACTCTACAAGGATGACATTGCCATTGCCCAAGGTGCCAAAGAATTACAGAAGGGAAGCAATACTATCCAATTTTCGGATGTATCAACAACTGGTGGCGTCCACTCTTATCGATTGGAGGTCAAGGTACAAGGTGACACCACTCCTGAAAACAACACCGCCGAAGTTGGTATCTTAACCAAAGGTCGCAAAAGAGTGTTGGTCTTGAGCCAAACGCCTTCGGTCATCACCACCGTACTATCCAGTGCTGGAGTCCGCGTTGTAGAACGTTCGCCAAGTGAAATTGTTCTTTCACCGACCACCATCTCACAGTTCCAAGCGGTCATTCTGCACAATGTACCAGCAACAGCCTTTACAGAAATCACCTTGCAAAACCTGGCCCATGCCGTTCAACACAAGGGTCTTGGTCTATGGATGATTGGCGGAAAACTCTCCTTTGGGGTCGGAGGCTATCTTCATACCCCCCTCGAAGATGTGTTACCTGTCGAATTGGAAATCCGAGATGATATACGAAAGATGGGAATGGCTCTGGGTATTTCCTTGGATCGTTCTGGATCAATGTCCGCACGGGTGGGGCCCAATCTGACCAAAATGGATTTGGCCAATCAAGGAACGGTAGCCGCATTAGAATTGCTCAACCAGATGGATCATGTCTATGTTGCCGCAGTCGACACCGAAAACCATACCGTTCTCGAAGTCCAACCGGTAACCGAAGTTCGAAGTCTACAAGAAAAGGTTTTGGGCATCCAATCGACGGGTGGTGGAATCTATGTGAGTACGGCCCTGCGTGCCCAGCAAGAATCCCTCAACAAAGCCCCACAAAAAAACAAGCACATCGTATTGTTTGCCGATGCTGCTGATGCTGAAGATGATGACAACAGTATAGCAGTGGTTGAAGAATTGGCAGCCAACAACATGACCCTCTCAGTGATTGCGCTTGGAAGACCAGAGGATGTAGATGCTCCATTTCTAGCCAACCTTGCCCGCATTGGTGGTGGTAGTATCTACTTCTCCGAAGACCCACAAGCCTTACCCAAATTATTTTCGATGGACACCATGATCGCCTCGAAATCGGGATATTTTGAAGAGCCCACCAACATTCGCTCGATCATGGGGCTAACAGCCTTAGGTGGTGGAATGATCACTGATTTCCCGACTATCAACGCTTACAACATCGCCTATCCAAAAGCCAATATGCAAACAGGCCTCCAAACCAATACTGAAGAGGTCAGCCCCATTTTGGTATCCGGTCGTTTCGGACTGGGGAAAACCGTCGCCTACCTGTCGGATATCGGTGGCAACAATGGACAAGAGATCTTACAATGGACTGGTTTTACCCAATTTGTCTATACAATTACCAGTGCCATTTCACAGGTTGAGTCCACTGAAACACCCTACGTTGGCATCAGTAGACAAGGGCAACGACAGTTTGTCACCATTGAAAGTGTCAATGGCGTCCCCACAGTCGAGATTTCTGATGGACATAGTTCTGTAAGTAGACTGGATTTTAAAGAGATTCAACCAAACCTGTATCAAGCTGCATATACACCAAAGAAACGAGGAATACTCTTAACACAATTGCAAACGGACAAGGGAGTGGTCTCGTTGCCACCGATATCTCAAGTCACCTCCAGCGAATTCACAGTCAAAGACCCCGTGAACAACCGTGCCCTCTTGATGCAACTCTCAGAAAGAAGTCTTGGTAAATTCAACCCTAGTCTGGATGACATCATCGACAATGATCGTTTGCACAGCAAACGGCAGTCACTGGAAACTCTCTGGCAACTTTTGACTCTTTGCCTATTGCTCTTGGAGGTTGCCGAACGAAAATTGGGTTGGCTCAGTCAATTGGTAGCACGTATTCTACAAAAGACATCGAAGGTTCCAACAACGGTACCATGGCCAAAAGCCACTCCAAGTAAGTCCTCAACAGAACCAAAAAAGTCTTCTGTACAGTCTGCCAAGAATAGCACCCCCACCAAGGTAGAGGTAAGCACACCTATAGCTCCTCCAGTAGAAAACGACGCAAAAAAGTTTGACACGCTACAAGATGCCTTGCAACGCGCCAAAAAGGACAAATCCGAATAGATTGAATGATTACAAAGTGTCTAAGCGACGTTGCCAACCACCACCACCAAAGCCAGAATAGACCTCAGGTGCGTTCCCCAAAATACTTTCAATCTCGGCCAAATGGACTTCCGTCAATCGTTTAGCGACTTCCAAAGCACCGAGATTTTCTTCAAGTTGACTTGGCTTGGTCGCCCCCAACAGAATGGTGCTCACATTTGGATTTTTCAGACACCATGCCAAGGCCAGTTGGGTCATCGAACAATCCAATTCACGTTTGGCAAAATCGGTCATTTGACGAATCTTTTCCAGTATACCGTTGGCTTTACAGGCTTCCAGTTCCTTCTTCAAAAACTCATACCCAGGTTGATTGAGACGTGAATCTTCTGGTATGCCATCGTTGTACTTTCCAGTCAAAATACCGGACTTCAAAGGTGACCAAATGGTGGTTCCCATTCGATACGGGGCCTGGTACATCGGGTGATACTCTTGCTCAAAACGCTGTCGATGGAACATGTGGTATTGTGGTTGTTCGAACTGGGGTGGTTCCAATCCAAACTGCCGAGCAATCCAAAAGGCCTCGGTAATCTGTTGGGCAGACCATTCACTGGTTCCCCATGCGGTCGCCAATCCAGAACGTACCAGATCGGTCATTGCACGAACGACAGTTTCAGTGGGTGTAAATGGATCCGGACGATGACAAAAGACCATATCCACATAATCCATTTGCAGACGATTCAACGAAGCTTCCATCCCTTCCCAAATGTGTTTGCGAGATAAGCCCTTTTCATTGACACCATCGCCGCCCCAAAATAGCTTGGTGGTCACCACAATTTCAGAACGTCGCCACAACTGAGGATGCTCGGTCATCAATTGTGCCATGGCCTCCCCCATGATGCGTTCGGCTTCTCCTCTTGGTTCACCATAAACCTCTGCATTGTCAAACAAGTTGATACCTGCTAAACGCGCTTGGTGTAGCAATTCTTTGGCGGCAATTATCCCTGCGTCATTGGACAAACGCGTTTTTACACCAAAGGTCGCCCAAAACCCATACGATAACACCGATACCTGTAAACCAGTATTTCCCATCATTCGATACAACATCATACCTCCTTGTGTCATGTCGTTCTTTGTTTGCATAACCGACATTCCTTGGTGTTCCACCCATAGAAGATGGTTTGGGTTATAATTGTGACAATAATGCTACTTGTAGCACCAAAATAGACAGCATATATAATGATAATTTTATAGACAAAATTTCATTTTAGGAGTTTATCATGCGTATACCCCCTCTCATTATCGCCCTCAGTGCAATTGGTCTGGTGGCTTGTGGTGAAACCAAACCAGAAGAAACGGACACCGGCTTGGATGTCACTGTTGAACCCAGTGGCGAAGATACCGACACGGATACCGATACCGACACAGATACCAACACGGATACAGATACGGATACCGACACCGACACGGATATCGATCCCAATGATGCAGACCAAGATGGTGATGGTTACAGTCTCAATCAGGGTGACTGCAACGACTTAGATGCTTCACTAAACCTCAACGATGCCGATGGTGATGGACAAAACTCTTGTGATGGAGATTGTAACGATGCCGACCCCACCGTCTTTAATGGTGCCGAAGAGGTTTGTGATGGACAAGTTAACGATTGTGATGGAAGTACCACGCAACCCACTGGTGTCCCCGCTTCCGAACTAGACAGTGACAACGATGGCTATGCGGTTTGTGAAAGTGATTGTGACGACAACAATCCCGATGCTTATCCAGGTGCGGCCTACAATGAATCCTCTTCTGCCTGTATGATCGATGCTGATGGCGATGGCTATGGTGAAGATTTGGGTGGAACATCTTCTGGAGGATGCTGCTATACATTTGACCTCACCGACAACTATGGTGATGGCTGGAACGGTGGTATGAATATCGAAGTCTTTGCCGATGGTGTTTCTGTAGGTACTGCCACAGTATCTTCTACTACCGCCGCAAATGTTGTGGAAACAACCGAAGTCTGTATCTCTTCCAGTGCATCTGTCGAGTTTGTCTTTAATGCTGGTAGTTGGGGTAGTGAAATCGGAGGCAGTATCTATGACTTTGATGGTTCTCTGATTGGAACATTAACCGGTGATGGAAGTGGCGACGCCGCCTCACAAGGGTTTAATTTCTCTGATGGCAATTCCTACACTGATGGGCAAGCCTTCTACAGCACCAATGCCGTTTGTGAAAACACCGAAGCCGTTACCACATCTGGAACCGATTGTGATGATACCGATCCCAACGCCTACCCTGGCGCCACTGAAGTTTGGTACAATGATGTTGACAACGATTGCGCTGGGGACTTAGCCGCTGATTACGATCAAGATGGTGATGG
>CAKZLX010000143.1 GCA_937127265.1 uncultured Pseudomonadota bacterium | reverse complement strand
ATCTAAATCCAATTCAATGGTGTATCCTGTGGTGCTTTGAATCCAAAGGGTCAATTGCTGAATGTATTGATCGAGATTGTTGAGAACAACACGGATATCATCATTGAGTTTGTTGGCTTGTGTCAAAATTGGGGGGACGAATATCAACACTGAGAGTAGCGTAAGCAGACAACCCAAGATGGTAACAGCCGCAATGCCCCCATCTCTTGACCAACCTTTCTCTTCAAAACGATCAATTAAGGGGTCGAAGATATAAGCAATACCAGCACTAGCAGCTAAAATAGCAAACACCGGTTTGAGTAACCAAACCAAAAACATGATTCCTGTACTCAAACCAAGATACCATAAGTATTGACGTTCTTTGGTCACATTGGCAACAACTTTTCGAGAAGGATGAAACCTAGAATGATGGCTTCGCGGGATACCTTTTTTCATTGAGAATCACTGTTGAAAAGGAAATTTTATTGTCATTGCAACTGTATCACGATTCATTGTTTTTCAGACACTAGAATAACGACCTTACCATTTCCCATAATGGCATCGCGATTTTCAGCACTGATAGTTTCACCAACGCTGTGTACAGTTAAGGTGTCAAAGGTTGCTTTGTCGGCAATATAGAGTGCTGGTTTTGAACCAACGATATCAATGACCAAAGGATTTGTAGCATCGACAGCATACCGAAAAGGCAGTTTACTTTGTGCCGTATAAGCGGAAAAATGTTCTACGGAGAGCCATTGTTGATCGTTGTAGGTTTGAACGGTTGGCAAGACGACCGGGTCAAAATCAACATTTCGAGCATCTACGATTATTCCAGAGGCTTGTTTTTTTGTAGGGCGATTCACTCGACTTTCAATGCCCGCCCGTTCAATAATATACGGTCGTAATAGTTCTTGTAGGTCAATGAAAACTCTGGTCTCAACGGTGTCTTCGTTGAGGTAAATAACATCCGACACTTCTGATTTGGTGGCGGCATCAGTCATGTTTCGAGCCATCACATCATTGCGATTCACAAGGTCTTGGTAATCAATTTCTGCGTCGAGATTTAGTTCATAGGTAGCCTTTTGAACATGCTCTTGTGCTTGTCGAATTGCGTTGACTTCAGCATGAGAGTAGTTTGCGGCGTTGGTCATGACTCCGGCTTTGCCGACCGCCTCAATTCGCATTTCGGTCCAATCGATTTGACTGTGGATGGAGATTTCTTCAACGACGGTGGGGGCTTCAACAGCGTAAACAAGTGAAACGAGTAGGGGGATAAGCAATGGCATGAGGGAATGATCCTATTGGATAGGGGATGAGGGGGTCAACGATTAATGAGGACAACACTTTTGGCGTCACCAACAAACTTTTGGAGTGCCAACAATAAGGTTTCAGTAGGGTTTACCTTGTGTTGAAGTCTCAATAAAAACTTAGCAGTTTCTTTTCTTTTTGTGTAGGCAATTTCCAGATCAACAGGACAATCTCCCTTGGCGTTTTCCAGCATCCCTTGTAAATCTTGACAGAAGAAATGAGTGACTTGCTGTTGTTTGACCGAGATGTGGATTCGCGTGGTGGTGTCTTCTTGTAATGTCAACAAGGATGTAGCATCTTTGCCCATATACGAAGTTCCAAATTTATCATCGATTGTTTTTTCGAAATGGACGATCATCGGTCCACCACTTTGAATGATTGGCAAGACACGTTCATAGTCTCTGTTGAAGAATCGAACGGTAATTGATCCGTCCTGGTCTTCTATTTTGAGTGTACCATAGGGTTTGCCAGACTTTTTGGATACGTCTTGATAATAAGATGTCATACCGGCGACACGGTATTCACCGGGACTACCTTCGCGCACTTCTTTGGTGGTATTACATTCTTTGGTGAATTCGGCATAGGCTGCGATGGGGTGATCGGTAAGATAGAGTCCCAAGGCAATTTTCTCTTGTTTCATTCGTTCTTGAATCGACCAAGACCCATTGTCTGGCACAACAAAGTCAGGAATTTCGACTGACATCCCCCCAAATAAACTCAATTGCCCTCGAGAACGTTCAGTTTGTACTTCTTGTGCTTGTGCAAGCGCTTTGGGTAGAGCGGCAAGGAGAGATTTTCTGGATGTATGAATGTCGTCTAATGCCCCACACTTGATTAAATTTTCGTGGACTTTTTTGGATACTGGGAAGTAGGGGGGATCGAGTAATAAATCAGATTCTTCGGCCAATTCTAGTTCGACATCTTTTGGTGTGACGGGCATATGTTGCCGTTCAACCACACGATCCAAATAATTCATAAAAGAGGTGAATTCGCCACGGTGGTGTCTTTCCCGAAGAATAACTTGAATGGCCCGTTTTCCCAGTCCTTTGACGGCGACCAGTCCAAATCGAATGTATTGTTTCCCCTGTTCATCCTTTTTGGGTACAAAAAATCGATAATGTGATTTGTTGATGTCTGGATTTTTGACATCAATAATAAAATCTTTACCACGGCGTGGAAATTTGCAGTCCTGAATGAAGCCAAAGACTTTATCGGTGTTGTTGGCTTCCGATGTCATCAGTGCTGCCATGTATTCAGGGCGATAGTGGGCTTTTAGCCAAGCGGTTTGATAGGATATCCACCCATAAGCGGCAGAGTGACTTTTGTTGAAACCATATCCTGCAAAGTAGGCCATCAGATCAAAGATTTCGGCAGCGATGGCTTCTTCTACGTCATTTTTGACAGCTCGTTCGACAAAGATTAATTTTTGACGATCCATTTCAGCGACGTCTTTCTTCCCCATAGCCCGTCGTAATAAATCGGCTTCTCCTAAGGAGTAGTCTGACATCACTTGGGCAATTTGCATGACCTGTTCTTGATAAACGATGGATCCGTAGGTGTTGGAGAGGACTTGTTCGAGTTTGGGGTGAAGGTATTCAACCGGTTCACGACCATGCTTTCTCTCTACAAAAGTTTTATCCATACCTGACGAAAGAGGACCCGGACGGAATAAGGCAATCGAAGCGATCACGTCTTCCAAACTTTCGGGCTGCATGGATTCCAATAGTTTTTGCATGCCTTCCGATTCCAACTGAAATACCCCAATCGAATCGCCTTTTTGTAGCAGTGTATAGGCAGGGTCACTAGCATCGGTTGGTAATTTTTCCATGTTGATATCAACGCCGTGATTCTTTTTGATGATCACCAAGGCGTCACGGATTTGGTCCAGTGTTTTCAAACCCAAGAAGTCAAATTTAATCAGTCCGAGGGATTCGGATGATTTCATATCGTATTGTACAACGGGTCCACCTTCGGGACCATCGCGGTAAAGAGGGGCATGTTCAACCAACGGTCGATCAGCAATCACCACACCGGCTGCATGGATTCCGGTTTGGCGAGTTTTTCCTTCGATGTTTAAAGCCAGTTTGAAAACGCGGTTGTACAATGGATTGAGAGAAAGGCGAGGCAGCACACCATCTTCTTCGAGGGCATCTTTGAGTTTTGTGCCCGGTTTGTCTGGAACCATCCCCGCGATCTCGTTGGAACCATTAAAGGGAATTCCCAAGGAGCGAGCGATATCTTTCACAGCAGCTTTGGCGGCAAGTTTACCATAGGTAATAATTTGAGATACCAACGGTGCACCATAGACATCTCGGACGTGTTCAATTGCCAACTCTCGCCGATCTTGACAAAAGTCAACATCAATATCTGGCATGCTGACTCGTTCTGGATTGAGAAAACGCTCAAAGAGTAAACTGTAGCGTAAGGGGTCAATATCGGTGATCCCCATCGCCCAAGCCACTAACGAACCAGCTGCAGAACCACGACCGGGACCGACTGGAATGGCATTGTCTTTTGACCAGTTGATGAATTCGGCAACGATCAACATATAAGCAGGGAAGCCCATTGATTCAATGATGTCCATTTCAAAATCGAGCCGATCCCAATATTCTTTGTATTTCTCCTTATCATCCGATTCCAGTCGAATGATTAACCCTTCGGCACAATACCACTCAAAATAACTACTCATATTTCCAATCCCATCGGGTTTTGGTGGGATAGAAATCTTGGGATCAGGAAGATTGAAAGATTTTGGGGGGGGGAATGCCTTGTAGAAGTATTCCCAGTTTGCTTGGGTATCTGCCCAGTATTCCTTTTGGTTCATTTTGGCAGGTTGACCATTGTCTAGTGTTTTGTCGGGATCGGGTGGCGTAGTTGCTGGAAAGAAATACGTACCAAATTCAAACTTGAAGTTGCAGGCTTCAGCGATCTCCACAGTGCGATCGATGGCCTCTTGATCGTCGGGAAACAACTCTCGCATTTCTGCTTCTGATTTGAAGTATTGTTGGTCGGTGAGCATACTGTCGCGATCGCTGTCGTGGAAACCTTGCCCAAAGGAAATACAATTCAGCAAATCCAAGGAGACAGCGTCTTGTGGTTTCATGTAGCGAACATCATTGGTTACCACAGTCTTGATACCCGTTTCCGATGCCATTTGTCGTGCCAAATCATTGAGACGGGGTTGATGAGGCACAGCAAAGTCTTGTAATTCCAAAAAGAGCCGTTCTTCCCCAAAGATGTTGCCCAATCGCTCCAGCAATTCTTTGGCTGTGGCACTGGGGTTGGATTGTGCCATGGCATATCCCAAAGGTCCATTGAGTCCACTGGTGGTGATGATCAACCCTTCAGAGTGGTCCTCAAGAAGTTGCCAGTCGATACGCGGACGATAGTGGATTCCGTGATAGATGCCTTCGGTGATTAATTTTGAGAGGTTGTGATAGCCTGCTTTGTTTTCAATCAGAAAATTGAGATGCCAACCACCATCGGGAGCCCGTTTGTTTTGTTGAATATCTTTGATGTTATCGATTCCCTCTGGCCACATCCAGATTTCTGCTCCAAAGATGGCTTTTACCGAACTTTTTTTGGCGGCTTTGTGAAACTGTACGGCTCCAAATAAGTTGCACGTGTCAGTGATGGCAACGGCAGGCATCTCTAGTCGTTCGGCAGCAGCGATCACATCTGGTGGTGAGGGTAGACCGTTGAGAATGGTAAACTGACTGTGGTTATGAAGGTGTACAAAGCCCATGTGATCCTCAGAAATCAAATTGATGCGTTACCATAACCAATTTTGATGCAAAATTCGGATAGTCGGACAGGAAATGCCTGTTTTTCAACAAATGGATGGGTAGCGGGAAAAATTGAGATGGGATATTTTGGACCCTATGCAACCAATGATTCGTGTCATGCCCATCTTGTACTTTCTCTCCTTTGTGCCATTGGGAATGATCTTTCCGTATTTGGTTACCGAGTTTGAAATGCGTCAGGTTCACCACATTGGAATCTTGTTAGCGATGCCTTCTTTTGTGATGATTCTTGTCGGACCGGTTTGGGGGTGGATTGCCGATTGGATGCAACAAACGGTACGTGTTTTACAGTCTGCGATTTGGATATCGGTCGTGGGTCTGCTCTGTTTAGTCAGTTTAGAGGCCGAATGGGTTTGGGTTGGTATGTTGCTCTATTCTTTGGGGTGGGCACCAGTTCCCTCGTTGATTGATGCGATGACACTAGAGAATTTGCGTCAGCAAAGCGATGTAGAGACTGGTGCTGAATCTAATTACGGTTCGATACGTCAATGGGGTTCGATTGGATATATGGTGGGTGTTGGGTTGATTGGTTTGGCCATCGGTTGGGGGATAGTTGCGGGTGCCATCGTTACCACTGTATTGGGTATTTACGTGATGACACTCCCCAAGATGAAGGTCGATTTGCCCCAGCCAGAGTGGCATGCCGTGAAGCAACTGTTGCAGAAGTCTGAACTGTTGTGGATTCTCTTGTGTGCTGGTTTACACTTTTCTGTTCATTTGGGCAATTCAAGTTACATCGTCAAACATGCCCAAGTGATTGGTGTTGCCCCATCTGTGGCTTCGATTGCGATTAGTTTAGGGGTTGTGGTGGAAATTATTGTTTTTCAACAGGCGGTTCGGTTTGAACAGTATGCGCCCGATCGGTTGTTGGTCTGGTCTTGCTTGTTGGCTATTCCACGTTGGGGATTGATGATGGTGGCTACCGAGGCTTGGATGTTGATTCTTGCCCAAGCAACCCACGGGATTACGTTTGGTGTCTTTTGGTTGGCCACTGTGCGATTGGTCAAGGCGGTGACACCGCCCGAATTGTCTTCTACAGGACAAAGTTTATTGAGTACTGCAGTCGGTGGGGTGGGTGCGGTAGCGGGAATGTATGGTGCCAGTTGGTTGGTGGAAGTGTACAATACCCAAACTTTTTATGGGGTGGCGACTGGAATTGCCATCTTGGCAACACTGGGCAGTATGAGGGTGAAATGGCAATCAAATCACTCTTAACCGTAGCAAAACCATCAGGTATGTCCTGTTTTCCCTATCGAAAAGATCCCAGTCAGCCCTGTGTGCTAGATGAAATCTTGGCGACTTTTCCTGCGCAAAAACAAGATTGGCCAACGGGCTTCGAGGGCGGAATCGCTCACCGTTTGGATATTCCTACGTCGGGTCAATTGTTGATCGCGAGAGATTCCTCACAATTAAAAGAGATTCGACAAGCCTTCGCCACGAAAAAGTTGATCAAACGCTATGTTTTTCTCACAGGAAAGAGTGTTTCGTGGACAAAACATCAAGTTGGCAATGCGATTGCTCATCATCCTAAAAATAAACGTAAGATGGTTGTTCAACGTGGACAGTCTACACCTCATCGTGGCAAGTGGTATCCTGCCCAAACACATTTTCGATATTTGGCATCCGAGCCCAAAAGTGAAACTTTGCATTTGTGGGAGGCGGTCATGCAAACTGGGGTGATGCACCAAATACGTTTACATGCGGCTTTCGCAGGGTTGGCACTGGCTGGCGACCGATTGTATGGTGGTGGGGCTACTCCCTCATTCTTTCCCAGTGATTTTGCGCTCCACCATTGTGGTATTCAAAATTCGGCTTGGTTGGTTGAGGATGTTCCAGTGCCTGATTGGTGGCCGAGATGGGTACGGGAACACATATGAAGGTGTCAATACAAAGGATACAAGAAAGGCGAGTCCCACACCATAGATTGTAGGACTCGCCGATTTGTATTGCTTGATCTCTCTTTTAGAAAGCTTCGGAGTTATCCGAGGCACTTAGACACTGTGGGTCGTTGCTGTCAACCGTTCCATCGGTATCATTGTCAATCCCATCATTGCACTGTGTACCGTTGGGTACATAGCCATCGTCTTCGGTGAGGACTGCAATCGAGGTACAGACAGGGTCCTCAAGATCGGTCCAGCCATCGCTATCGTTGTCGATCCCATCATTACACTCGGTGATTGGATCTTGCTCGTCATCATCATAGCCATTGTCACAACCCAAGTCATTACTATCAACATAACCATCGGCATCGTTATCGACGCCATCATTACATTGATAGGTTCCACCAGCACCGTCAATCTCAAACAAGGTGTTGGCACTGGAACAGATTGGATCTTCCAAGTCGGTCCATCCATCAGCGTCATTGTCAATGCCATCGGCACATTCTGCCGTATGGGTTTCATCGGAGACGAATGCTGTTTCACAACCAGGATCATCAGAATCAATCAAACCATCACCATCATCATCTTGGAGGTTGTTACAGGTAAAGCGAACTTCTTCACCAACTTCTTCGCTACTCCAGTCACAGTCGGGATCTTGCTCATCGATCCAACCATCGCCATCGTTGTCCAGTCCATCGGTACAGTTGTAGACCAAACCATCTGACTCAACATTGTCGTAGGCACTGAGACAATAACTGTCGTCACCATCGATCAAACCATCGCCATTGTTATCTACAAAGTCAGAACATTGCCAGACATCGGGACCACTTTCGGCAGATGTTTCGATACAGTCAGTATCTTCTTCATCGATCCAACCATCTCCGTCGTTGTCGATGCCGTCCAAACACACTGGTGAAAGCGCAAACTCATTGTTGTCCCAGCCATTCACACAACCAGCATCATCACCATCAAGGACACCATTTCCATTGTTGTCTACACCGTCTGAACATTCAATCGGGTACACATTTTGTTCTTGTTGTGCAAATAATCCACAGTCAATGTCTAAGTCATCGATCCAACCATCGCCATCGTTGTCGATGTTGTCGGAACAAGAACCCACCGCACTGTCTTCTGAATTGTCCATTGCTGAGGCACAGTCCAAATCTAAGGCATCCGTTGCACCATCACCATCGTTGTCGATACCGTCAGCACAACCTGAAGCAAAGATTGCCGTACTGTTTTCATCTCCATTGATAAAACAGTCGGGGTCTTGAACGTCCAACCAACCATCGTTGTCGTTGTCAATGCCATCATTACAAGTGGTGGTCATATCATTTTCACGGAAGTCAAATCCATCGTCACAACCCATGTCGTTAGCATCAATTAAGCCATCGCCATCGTTGTCAACCCCATCATTGCAGGCAGTAATCGAAAAGTCGACTTCCTCTGTACCGGTCATACAGTCTAGGTCTTCATTGTCAATCCATCCGTCTCCGTCATTGTCGGCACCATCTGTACAATAAGAAGAGGATGATTGTTCGCGGGTATCGAGTGCATCACTACAATCTTCATCATCAAAGTCCACTTTGCCATCGCCATCATTGTCGACTTCATCATTGCAATCTGTATCCCCAAAGCCAACTTCAACAGTGCCAGTGGTACAATCGGGATCTTCTTCGTCCACCCATCCGTCATTGTCGTTGTCGGTACCATCATTACAACCAGTGACGGGGTCTGTTTCATCTGAACCATAACCATCTGCACAGGCAGGATCTTCAGAATCGATCAGTCCGTCAGAATCATTGTCGGTACCATCATTGCAGACATAGGCAGACGCAACAGGACCTTCATTATTATCGGTGCCATTTGTACATCCAGGGTCATCGAGGTCTACCCAGCCATCACCATCATCGTCTACACCATTGTCACAAGCTGTATTTTGTTCGAGATCATCGGTGGCACTGTTGCAATGTGGGTCTTCGGAGTCGACCAGTCCATCAGGTTGTGACTCGTTATCAGAACCATCATTACATTCATAAGAAGAGTCGAAACCACCAACCTCATCATCCGAAGTTTGACAATCGGGATCGGCATAATCAATCCAACCATCGGCATCGTTGTCAACCCCGTCCTCACAGTCATCCAATTCTGTGGTGGCACGGGCAGTTCCACAGGCAGAGTCCATGCCGTCAATGTAGCCATCGCCATCGTTGTCGATACCATCATTGCAAAGTTGAGAACCAAAGCCTTGTTCGTCACCAATTCCTGTGCAGTCAGGGTCGTCGGCATCAATCCATCCGTCGGCATCATTGTCCAATCCATCGGCACAACTGTCTTCTTCATCGTTGTCTGCTGCCGAAGCACAACCACCATCCATCGCGTCGACCATACCATCGCTATCGTCATCGAGACCGTTGTTACAAGCAGGACCGTCAGGAACGACACCAACCTCATCAAACACACTGGCACAGTCGGGATCTTCAGAGTCATACCAACCGTCATTGTCATTGTCAGCACCATCAACACAGGCAGAGGCTTCACTGTTGACAGCAGCAGTGAGACATTCAGGATCTTCTGAATCCACCAATCCATCAGAGTCATTGTCTAGTCCATCTGAGCATTGGGTGTTCCCATCAAAACCACCTTCACTTTCCACCAGTGCATCAGTACAAGACAAGTCTTCTAGATCGGTCCATCCGTCAGCATCGTTGTCAAAACCATCTTCACAGGCATTGGATTCGGTGTCATCATCTCCTGA
>CAKZLX010000142.1 GCA_937127265.1 uncultured Pseudomonadota bacterium | reverse complement strand
AAACCGAAGTCGATTTGGATGATGTGGAAGGGGCGATTTTGATCATCCGTGAACTGGAGCCAGTGGGTTGTGGGGCACAAAACATGATTGAGTCATTGGTATTTCAAGCCGAGATAGCCTACCCAGAAGACCCTTTCTTCTCCGACTTGATACGCGATCACTTGGCGGATTTTGA
Source organism: uncultured Pseudomonadota bacterium (assembly GCA_937127265.1). Taxonomy (GTDB): domain Bacteria; phylum Myxococcota_A; class UBA796; order UBA796; family UBA796; genus CAJWHX01. The sequence goes on along the minus strand of CAKZLX010000142.1, from coordinate 12,835 downwards.
ACTGAAAAATTATGAGAAGATTGCCCAAGAAAATGACATGGATCCAGAAGATGTTGAGGAGTACCACAGCATGTTGTTGGAGTTTAATCCCCGTCCGGGAAATGTCTTGGGTGCGTCACCCCAACCAGTGATCACTCCAGATGTCCGCATCATTCGTATGGGTCAAGAGTGGAAGGTGCTCTCCATGGATGAAGGGGTACCGAAGGTCCGTATTAGTCCCCAGTTTTTACAACAAATGAAAGAGGCTTCCAATCGAAGTGAAAAGTCGTTCATGGAAGATTTTCGTAAAAAAGCCGAGTTCTTTTTGCATGCCTTGTTGCGTCGTGAACAAACTATCGTTCGGGTGACCCGTTCGGTGTTACAACGCCAGTTGGAGTACTTTGAATTTGGCGAGGAATACTTACGACCGTTAGCTTTACGCCAAGTTTCCGAAGACACCGAGTTACATGAGTCTACAATCTCTCGTTCTACGGTCAACAAATACGTGGAAACCCCCAGTGGCATCTTTGAACTGAAATGGTTCTTTTGTTCGGGGGTGAAAGGGCTTTATGGGGATGAGTACGCCCAACAAGCGATTCAAGTCAAAATTCGTCGTTTTGTGGAACATGAAAACCGTCAAAAGCCATTCTCCGATCAGGCCATCCAAAACCGATTGGCTGATGAAGGGATTCAAATCGCCCGTCGAACTGTCAGTAAGTATCGTGAATCAATTGGGATTCCGTCCTCACGCGATCGCAAAAAGAAATATGCCTTGTTGGCCAAAGGCTAAATCAATCGTTGTTTTTTGATGTTGACAATAATATCGGCCAACACAACAACCCCAGTAGACCCCAAGCGAAGGGTGGTAACAGACCGTGGGTGGTGAGTTCACGGAGAATATTTGGCTGCATCCAATAGGCAATCGGTATCACGGCCAAGAAGGGATGTAGTCGACTAAACAGTGTTCCGATGGCCCAAGGTAAGGCCAGAATAGGGTCGACCAATAGTAATCCTAAGGTATATAGTCCCATCCATCCAGTAGCATTTCCGATAAGCAAACGTTTGTACTGACACCATCCAGCGAATGCTACAACAATTGGTAAGAATAGTAGTGCGCCGTTCCACCAACCACTGTCCGACAGTCCATAAAGATAAAGGCTGTCGAACTCTTGTGGATGATTCGGCAACAGGGATAGGAGTGCTGGTATGCTGGCGATGCCCCCAATGAGTAGACTGGTCGGTATACTGAGCAAGGTACTTCGCAGTTTCAGTCCAACACGGCGTAACTGAATGATGCCAACAATAATGGCAGAAATACTCGATAGCCAAACTGCCCACCATGGGAACATCGTGGTTCCAATCGTTGCTGATCCATAAAGATATCCCGCTGGAGAACTCTCTTGGGGTTCCCATTCGATGTCGATAATTTGGTTGAGCGTTTCTTCGAGTACAATCACAGCCTCTTGTTGGTAACTGTTGTCCGTTGACGTGTGGTAGTGAGGTGTAATGCCATGTTCATTGCGACCTAAGAGTTGGGCACTGCGAAATCCAGCCTCTGCAAATGGGGCGTGGTCACTGCGCTCCATACTGGGTAATAGTCTACTCACCACTTGGTAGCCGTATTCACTGTGAATCTGGGTAATGTCCAATAGGGTATGGAGGCTGTTGTCGTTCCACTGGCGATTGAGTCCTGTGATACTGAGGGTTCCATGACCCACTAAATCCAGTGAGAGTACCAGTTCAATGGCTTCAGGATTGGGATGCCAATCTTCAATTTGCTCGGCAAGATGTTTGGATCCAATCAAACCGATTTCTTCTTGGGCTGGAAAGCCAACACAAAGATCAGCAGTGGGGTGTTGACGCGCCATGTCGACCAAGGTTGCCACTGCGACAGCATTGTCCAATGTTCCGGGAGAATTGGGCACCGTATCGGTATGTGCCAATAAAACCACCGAACCTTCTCCTGAACAGGCCACCAAATTGTTCGATAAATGTACAAATTTCGGTGTCCATCCAGCCTTTACCAAGCGATCGCGAACGCCCAGTGTTGCCAAGCGAGCGGCAGAAGAAAAAGCAGGCCTTGGACCAATGGTCTCAGTGAGCCACTGAATATCAGATTCTATTCGTGAGAGGGCATCAGGTTGCATCGTCTGTTTTTATCCCAATCTCATTGAATCGCCAAGATCGACCTAACCTCGTTTTGGGTTATATAGTGTCGTCTATCGATCTTGAACCACCAGATCGATAGGCAAGTGTCATCTTTTATTGGACAACCAAATGAGCGCCCTCCAAACCTTATTTCAACGATACCTCAGTAAAAATCTCCCCTCGTACATCGGTGGGACACTGTGTTTGCTGGCCACCAATTATCTCTCGGTGACAATTCCCGAACAGATTGGTTCTGCAGTGGATGTGTTGACAACCCCTGACAATATTGCGGCCATCCAACCCTTTATTGTCAACATTGCTTGGATGGGATTGGCGGTTGTGGTGGTCCGTACCTTGTCACGGGTGCTATTTTTTAATCCAGGTCGTGATGTTGAATATCGGATTCGTCGTGACCTGTTCTCTAATCTCTTGCACTTACCACCGTCTTTTTATGCGACCCAAAATCGTGGGGACATCATTTCTCGTGCCTCCTCAGACATTACTTGGGTTCGGGCCTTGATTGGTTTTGGTGGTTTGCAAAGTATCAACTTGGTGTTTGCCTTATCCTTGACCCTTTGGAAAATGGGAAGCATCTCTTGGGTGTTGACAGGAATTACCTTGGCGCCAATCGTTGTGGGTACAGTGATCGTCCAAGGTTCGATTCGCTCTTGGTATCCGATGATGAAAAAGAACCAAGAGTATTTGGCCAATATCTCGGAGCATGTCTTGGAGTCTCTGAATGGCGTGACGACAATTCAAGGTTTTCAAGCAGCACCAGCATTTATTCGCGAACTGAAATTGCGCAATAAGACTTGGTTTGACAACAACATTCAATTGAAATTGGTCCAATCGACCATTTTACCGTTGGTGGCTTTGGCGGGGGCGATGTCGGTATTTTTGTTGTTGTACTTTGGTGCTCCCCTGTTGGAGAATGGAACCTTGACGGTTGGAAACATCGCCACGTTTATTGCTTTGTTGGCGGCTATTGTTCCCTATATGCGATCCTTGGGATGGATGTTGTCGACTTGGCAAAGTGGTCGGGCAGCTGCAGATCGGGTGCTTGAACTTTTAGATGCCCAACCGGACCATCCAGAAGGCGAAAACGGTCAGCAATTGCCTGATGGTGTTGTGCCAAATCTCAAGGTTGAAGGTCTTTCCTTCGCTTATCCTGATGATCCTAACACCAATATTTTACAGGATATCTCTTTGGAATTGCCAGCGGGTGAAACACTTGGAGTGTTTGGGAAAACGGGTTCGGGAAAATCCACTTTGTTGCGAGTGCTGTCTAGAATGTATTCGCCTCAACGGGGGATGGTAACGGTTGATGGTGTCGACATTTGCGACTTGGATATTTATGGATGGCGTCGTAAGTTGAGTACGGTTCCTCAACGACCATTTCTATTTAGTGATTCGGTACGTTCAAACATTGCGCTCGGAGAGAAAGGCGATCAAGAACGCATGGAAAGGGCGATCTCTTTGGCTTCGTTGACACAGGATTTGCCAGCTTTGCCTGATGGTATCGATACTGTCGTGGGCGAGAGAGGGATCATGTTGAGTGGGGGGCAACGGCAACGGGTGGCCCTAGCACGTGGACTCTATCAGGGTGGGGAACTCATTTTGCTAGATGATGTATTAAGTGCGGTAGATCACGAAAATGAGCAACGACTGGTCAAAGCACTCAGTAGTTTTCATGAACGTTCACAACCATCCTGTGTCATTGTATCCAATCGTATTTCGGCATTTCGTCATGCCAATCAGATCATTGTCCTCGATCAAGGAAGGGTGACCCAACGAGGTACCCATGCGGAACTCATCGAACAAGAGGGACTCTATCGCGAAGCCTACTTGGCACAACGAGAGTCAGATGAGACCCAAGATAAGGAGGTGAACCATGGCTAAGCCTCAAAAAGAAGAATCATTTTTCCAAGAAGTGGTACAACTCAAACGGCTGTGGCCCTTCATTCAACAAGACCAGTGGGTTTTGTGGGTTGCCTTGCTTGTCACCCCAATAATTTCAGTGTGTGCCTTAGCCCAACCGTATCTGATCAAAATGGCGATCGATGATCATTTTGCCAAAGGCGATTTTGATGGACTGACCTCAGTGGCTTGGATGTATTTGGGGGTTGCTGGTGGATCCTATGTGTTGTCCGTTGGATATGCTTTGGGATTATCGTGGGCTGGGATGAGAATGTTGGTGCGGTTACGCGAGTGGCTCTATGAGCGTATCTTATCCTTGCCGTTGTCCTTCTTTGACAAACGACCTGCCGGGGTGTTGTTGACTCGTTTGACCAATGATGTTGATGCCCTTGGTGAAGTAATTGGTGCGGGGATTGTCACGATTGTTCTGGATATCTTGATGGTCATTGGTTGTTTGGGGGCGATGTTCTATTTGGATGTTGAATTGACCATTTTAATGTTGCTTTGTTCTCCAATTTTGATGGGGTTGATTGAACTGGTTCGACGGCGTTTGAAAAATCTTTATTTGACCATTCGCGATTCGATTGCCAGTGTGAATGCCTATTTGTCCGAGCAGATAGACGGCGTGGAAATTATTCAACTCTTTGGTGGTGAAGATCGTGCTGAAGAACAGTTTGATGTACGTAACCTCAAATTTCGGAACGCTTCAATGGAATCAAACATCTATGACTCTTTGATGTTTGCTTTGGTCGATGGATTGGCATCGGTATTCATCGCCTTATTGTTGTGGTATGGTTGTGGTGAAATGGGCCGTTGGCTGGGGTTTGAAGGGGTTCAGATTCAAAGTGCTGGCCTGATGGTGGCCTTCATTGATTATCTCAATCGATTACTGACGCCTGTGCGTGATATCTCCCAAAAAATGTCGGTCATTCAACGGGCGTTAGCGGCGGTCAGTAAAATATTTGGATTGGTTGATGCCCAAGAACCAATGGATTTGAGTGGTGTCGATATCCCTGAAAGCAAAGGTCACATTCAAATATCCGACCTGCGTTTTGCCTATTCGACTCAGTCCGACGATGTGATTAAAGGTATCGATTTGGAAATCAAACCTGGTCAGGTAGTGGCCATTGTGGGGTCTTCAGGTTCCGGAAAAACAACTTTGACCCGTATCTTGGATCGGTCCTATACTGGATATCGAGGTAGTATCTTGTTGGATGGTGTGGAATTGTCGACTTGCTCCGTCCCTTCACTTCGTAAGCAGGTAGTCGCAGTTCGTCAGGATTTGCAGATTTTCAGTCGTTCATTGGCTTTTAATGTGATGCTGGAAAATCCAAACCTCACGCTTGAACAAGCCCAAAAGGCAGCCAAATTGACCTGTGCAGACGGATTTATTGAGCGATTGGGTTGGGAGAAAGTACTTCGTGAGCGGGGTGGTGATTTGAGTGTTGGTGAGGGACAGTTGCTCACTTTTGCCCGAACGATGGCGATTGATGCCAACATTGTCATTTTGGATGAGGCCACGGCTTCTGTAGACTCGGTGACCGAAGCCAAAATCCAACAGGCCATCGAAAATATTTTTGCTGAAAAGACCGTGATTGTGATTGCGCATCGTTTGAGTACCATCCAACAGGCAGATGTGATCGTTGTTTTGGAAAAAGGACAGGTGGCAGAGTTTGGTTCTCACAGCCAATTGTTGGCTCAAAACGGACGATATGCTGAATTGGTAGAAGCCGGAAAGGCAGCAGTAGGATAATTGCCATTTGGTGTGCTACAGTGTTAGTACAATAGAACACTGGAGAATGGTATGAAAACACATGTGATGTTGCTTGGATGCGTAGGGTTAATGGTGGGGTGTGAGGCTTTCAAACCTCAAGAATCAGTAGTTGACACTGCCGCGGTCGGTCCTACTCCGGTTGAACCGTCAGGAGAACCATCCGGAGAACCCTCTGGAGAACCATCCGATGAACCTTCAAATGAACCTTCTTCAGATACCGATACCCAAGACACCTCGGATCCAACGGCTCTTGAATGTAAAGAAGATGGCGGCACAGTCGATACCTTGACCAACATTATGTGTGCAGATGGATACATTTGGGAAGGGGAAACCCTAGATGCCACCACCATTGGTGGGACCAATTATTTTACTGTTGATCACTATTCTTCACGCGAATGGTATTGCAATCCCGACATCCAAGACAATTACGACAGCAATGAGCGCGCGTACATTTTCCTTCATCCAGGTACAGGATTTTGTGAAGTTGAGTTGGAAACCCGTTGTGGTGATTTTGATTTGATTGGACTTCGATACGACGTGGAAGCAGATGGTTGTCCTGTGCCTGAACAGACGATGCCGGGAGCCAATCCTTGTGAGTGGAGTGCCCGTACAGGACTCGGTCGTACAGAATCGTTTACTTTGTATGAAAACAGCCAGTATGAGATCCCATATCTCATCATCGTGGATTCAGGCGATCCCTTAAATGAATGGTTTCGCTTGTCGATTACCTGTCAATAATGGGGTGACTGATCGTGTCTGTACCTAATCTGTCGTTCTCGGTATTGCCTTGCGATGATCATCGTGTCATCTTGGAAATTCAAAATGGCTCCGGAACTTGGCAGATGCCGATTGGACGAGAACAAGCCCGCGTTTTGGCAAAGCAGTTAACCGATGCCACAAACAAGCCTACGGCAAACCCTGTGGCTGACTTACAGCGATTCATCGATAACGTGATGGTCAAGATGCCCAAAGGTGTCCTGTGGATGGGGGCGATGCCTGAAACGGACCCTACGTCTGATGCCATGCCCAGACACCGAGTGGATATCGATGCGTTTGAACTCTCGGCGGTGGTTGTGACCCAAGGATTGTGGCGTCATCTCATCGGTGAAAATCCAGCCGAGCAAGCGGGCAGTAAAAAACCAATCCACAATATTTCTTGGTGGGATGCCTTATTGTTTTGCAATCGACTGTCTGAAAAACTGGGACTTGAACCAGTCTATACGATTGTAGATGGCAAGGCACAGTGGAACAAGGATGCTAATGGTTTGCGTTTACCCACCGAAGCAGAGTGGGAGTATGCCTCTCGTACACGGGATGATCTTCGTTACTCCGGCGGAGATCAGATTGAAAACTTGGGCTGGACAAAAGAATCTGGTCTCACTGAAATGCCAGATGTGGGTATGAAAGAACCAAACTTGTGGGGCTTTCATGATTTAAGTGGTTTGGTATTTGAGTGGTGTTGGGATGATTTTGCGCCGTACAACCAAGACCAATCTACGGCTGTAGTTGATCAAGATCATAAGGTGTGTCGTGGTGGTTCATGGCAACACGATGCCGAATGGGCAAAATGTACCGCACGTTTTTCTTATCCATCTGATTTTCAAGGCATGGTTGGGTTGCGATTGGCTCGGAATTCGAATGGTTAGGTCAGGATTGGGTACAGAAAAAGCCACATGATGACAATGTGGCTTCTTTGTATTGTGCATGTATTTCGAGTGGCGTGATTCAAGTGGTCTTAAAAGCTCACTTTGAATGAAAGTTTTTGGTTTTTATAGGTGGTGATGATGACATCGTCTGCTGGAGATACCAGTACGTGAATGTCACGGTAATCTGACCACTTTCCAGCGTTTTGGTTTTTGTGCAAATGCTTGTTGAATTCTTTGCGACCAAAGAAGTAGACAATGGCATTTCGGATGTGTACCTTGCGACCGAACTCTAAAACAATGGAGATGGCATTCTTGGAGATGCCACGTTGAGACATCCGTTTTTTGGCGTGGTTGGTAATACCATAGGTACGGCACTCTTCGGGATCCACTCGACTAAAGTGGATTTGGTCGCACCAGGTTCTGTCGATGTAATCGGGAATCTTTAAGGCTTCGATGGTGTCTTTACAGGCTTCGGGAGTCTTTTGACGTCGTTGCTTGCAATTGCGGTTGTATTTATGCATTTTATGATAGCGTTTTTCAGTACGATTTCTTTTGGACATAAGACCTCCTCTGGTCATTTGGGGTGTAGGTTCTATACGAGATGCCGGCTCATTTTCGGATAATTTTTTGCTTGTTATTTGGAAATTAAGCACACGGTGTAGAATGAGCACAGAAGCCGATGACTATATCGAACCAGTACAAATAGTTTACATGTTTTGTGACAGTTCTGTGTCGAGATGTCAAAAAATGACCGAAATTATAAATCTTTTCGATAAAAATGTGGCTGAACGGTATCGAAAGGAAATTACGTTATACTATACCCAGCCACGTGGTTACCTTTTCATGATGTCTGTACTCAATAAAACTTTGCTATTCTTTCAAAAGGTTGGTGCAAAAACGCAACCGATTTTGCAATGGCTTCCCTTTACTTTTGGAGGGGCGGTCTTTTGCTTGTTATCGGGTATGGCTGCCTGGTTTTTTGGCGTACAACGTAGTGATTTTATCTTGATCGTGATTGGGACGATGGGCTTGGTGATGTCCTTGCTTGGAGTGGTCCTCACTTGGTGTTGTGGCTTTCTATTGTGGCGACGTTTTCATCTGTTGGAATCTTGCACATTGACTCTTCGTGAAGGTATGGTGCACAAACAGCGCAGCGATATTCAAGTACCGTGGTGGATTCCCTTGATTCAAGTATCAACCCAGTGTATTGAAGATTCGATAACTGTAGTGTTGGATGACGATAGTGAGCAGATTACCGCTCACAGACGTGGAGTTTGGCGTTCTCTCTCTCGGATGGTACATGTTGGTGATGCTTTCGGGATTTGTTCGATTTCATTTGTGTCGGTGCAACCCTGTCATCTACGTGTCTTACCGAAGGTCGTTTCACCCCAAACACCCAGTCTGCTACAAGGTTTGCAGGGTGGGGGAGAGCAAGCCCATCCCTTTGGCCAACCCAATGGTGATCGTATTGATATTCGCAATTATGCGGTGGGCGACCCCGTTCGATTTATTCTCTGGAAAGTCTATGCCCGAACCGGTCAATTGGTGGTTCGAACCCCAGAAAAGGCTTTTGAGCCCGTACAGCGTTTGTTGGCCTACCTCATCGTGCACCCCTCCGATAGCATGGCGGCATCGTTGAGTAGTGCGATTTTACACTCCAACACCTTGGGAGATAATTGGGCGTTTGGCGTTGATGGGCAATCTGAACCTTGTCTTGATGCTTCAACGGCGATTGAGGCTGTGGTCAGCAGTGGAAACAGTGTGGTTCAGGATGGTGCAGGACTCGCCGATTTTGTGCATCAAGAAGCAGAAGCCACCTCCTTGTTAATCTTTGCACCTCCAGTATTTGGTGAATGGCTAGTCGAAGTGGAGAAGGTGGCATCTCGTCTTCCAGTCCAAGTGTGTATCGTTGGTCAGCGACCGATTAAACAAAGCACTTTGCAAAGTCTGTTGTTTCTCCCAGAGGAGCCTGTGTTGGATCAGATGGATACGGCTGTTGTGACCTCGATTGTGGAACGTTTGCAAATACGAGGTGTATCGGTAACCATCGTCGACCCTCAGTTGGGACAGACTTTTGACTTGTCTTCTTTTGTACAGCAGTTTGGAAGGAAGAAAGTCGCATGAAATTGAATCGACTGACAATGATTGCCCGAATGTTGACGATGGTACCGGTCATCTTATCGGTGTTTTGGAGTGTACTTTCCCAATCAGGCTTATTTGTCGCTATCGTGGCTTCTTGGCTGTCGATTATGGTTGCCGAACATAAGATGTGGAGTCGTTTGCGATTACGGGTGATTGCTGCTGGAGGGGTTGTGCTCTTGCTGTTGGTGGCAGGATTGCAACACCTGTTGCTTGACGGGTCGCTTGTTGCCAATCTGTTGAGTGCCAAGACCACACTGTGGCTGGACACTGTATTGTGGGCTGGCATGGGGTTTGGTTCCTTCGTTTTGTTATTTCGCCTTTTGGCCAAACGTCAGGCGTTTTGGTTCTTTTTGGAGACGGCTTTGATTGCCTTGGGGGCGGCCGTTGCATTTTTTCCACACCAATACAAAATTATCATGCGTCCCTTGTGGCTCAGTGATTTGGCATGGTCGATTGGACTGGAACCCTCGATGGCACTGGGAATCGTCGGGGCTGTTTTGGCAACTATTTTGAGTATTCTTACGGTCTTTGAACAGTCCAAACGTCGTCACTTTTCGGTCGTACTTTTTCCTTTATTGGCTTTGTTGTCTTTGATTTTTGTTGATCCCTTGGAAATGGAAGCCCCACCACCCCCCAAACAACTTGAAGACATTTTGAATGGTGGTCAAGCAAATAAAGACAAACAGTCTAGTGGGTCAGGGCAGTCCAACGAAGATGAACAAAACGTGAACAGTGGTCAACAAGAGAAACAGTCCGGTGCCGAGCAACAACCTCAACCTGTGGCGGTAATTTTATTGGGCGATGATTACCGACCGAGCAATGAAGTCTTCTATTTACGCCAAGAGATTCAAAGTGCTTACAATGGTTTGCGGTTGGTTGCTCCTACTAACCCCGATATTCCTTACAATGCACCACGTGGATTTCCGATGGCAGAGATGCAATTTGTTTCTCCTCCCTCATCGGATGAGTATCGAAAAACAGTGTTGGCAGACGTTGCCTTGTTAACTGAACACACTGCACCATTCATATTGGAAACAGGTGTCACCTATACCCCCACAATCAACCCTCGTCCCAGTCGTTTTAATCGAACTTACCGTACGGTATCTTCTGCCTTAAACATTGGGTATGAGCGATTTTTGGACTTTCACGTTGGGAATCCGGAATGGTCGTCTGATTATTGGAGTCATCTAACAGAACGTCCATCTGATATGCGTTATGCCGAATTGGCAGAAGAGATTGTCAGTGACTTACCCCAAGAATATCAAGACAATTTGGTCGCCCAAGCCTTTGCTATCAAACTCTTTTTGGATGAACAAACCAAATATACGATGTCTGAAAGTCATGAATTGGCCGATGATCCCACTGGTGAATTCTTGTTTGGTCCCCATGCCCAGTTTACAGGATATTGCGTCCACACCTCTCATGCGGCGGTGTTTTTATGGAGGGCGTTAGGGATTCCAGCACGGGTTGGTGTTGGTTATGCCACTCCGATGGAGCAACAAAAAGGGTCCGCGGTATTGGTGCTGGCCAATGATGCGCACTCTTGGCCAGAACTCTACATTGAGGAATTGGGGTGGGTGATTTTGGATGTGGCACCTCAAACAGTTCTGGATGAGATGGGAGAAGGTCCCGATTTAGAAATGTTAGATGCCTTGGAAGAATTGGCGCGTGCCGAACCCGACTCTCAGTTTCGAAAAGCCATCAATTGGTCTCAACTTTGGGACATGTACAAAGGTCTGTTTTTCAATGGTGCCATGGCAATCATACTTTTGGCGTTGAGTGGTCTGGGCTATCACAAATATCGTCGCCGAACCCGCTATCAAACGGTCACTGATCCCTATTGGGTATACATTTCCGCCTTGGATGCCCTGTCTGAACAAGGTTGGCAACGAAAACATGGTGAAAGTCCAGAGACCTTTGCCAAGCGATTGTCGGTTGATTTTCCCAACCTAACCCCAATTGTTTGGGCACAGATCGAAAGTCGATTTGGTTCACAACAGATTGATACAGACATTGATAGATTGAGAGAGCATCGTCATCAATTGTCGACAGACATTATCAAGCATACCACCAACTGGCGAATTGTTGGTTGGCTCAACCCTTTCAGTCCATGGCAATCCAGATAAACGATTCCATCAATTAGGAGATTTTACATGATAAACTTTGAGACAGTCACTTCGGTCATCGATCGATTACAACAACGTTTGCGGGCTTCGATTGTCGGGCGAGATCAGGTGATTGATTTGCTGATTGTGGCCTTGTTGGCAGATGGACACGTCTTGTTGGAAGACTATCCAGGTTCTGGTAAAACAACCTTGGCCAAAGCACTCGGTGAATCCATTCTGTCAGTGGATACCGCACTGGAATCGATGCGAAGGGTACAGTTTACTCCTGACTTATTACCGTCTGATGTCACTGGAACGACCATTTTTGATCCGGAGGCCAGACAGTTTGAGTTTCGACCAGGTCCAGTATTCACCCATATTTTATTGGCGGATGAGATCAATCGAACTTCCCCAAAAGTACAATCTGCTTTGTTGGAGGCGATGGCTGAAAAACAGTGTACGATCGATAACCACACCCATGCTCTCAGTGACTTATTCTTTGTGATCGCCACCCAAAACCCACTGGATTTAGCGGGAACATTTCCCTTGCCAACGGCTCAACTCGACCGTTTCTTGTTCAAAATACGGATGACCCACATCTCCCCCAAAGACGAACTTGATCTGCTACTAAATTTTGATACGGTCAAGCGTGGTACATCGGTCAATATTCCCAAAGTATCGGTCCAAGAACTATTAGCCGTACGTGAGTGGATTCAAACCTCGGTCACTTTAGCCCCTAGCATTAAGTCTTGCTTGGTTCAATTTGCCGAGCAAACTCGTAAACATCCTTTGGCTTTACAAGGTGTTTCCACACGATCGTTGGTCTTGGCTATGCCAGCATTGCAGGCTTGGGCGGCAGTGCAAGGGCGGTCTTTTGTGGCACCTTCCGACCTTGAAGCCTTGTCTCCACACATTTTTGCCCATCGTTTGATGATGGGAACCTCTGCGGAATCGGCGTTGGAAGTGGTTGCGGATTGTTTGCGTGAGCCGATGGAAAATTGTGCACGGAGTGTGTCTCAGTGATTGTATGGTGCTGTCTTGGTAAACTGTGGGCTTCTCCTTGGAATCCCAACGAAGGGTTGCTTGCTGATCAGGTCTTGCAAGCTGATGGACAGAGTGAGTGG
>CAKZLX010000141.1 GCA_937127265.1 uncultured Pseudomonadota bacterium | reverse complement strand
ACTCTGTTGCAGCGTTGGTACCCAAACAAGAATTGGATGGTGACATGGGTGACCTCCAACCTGGTGCCCAAGCTCGTTTGATGAGTAAAGCGATGCGTAAAATCACTTCGGCCATCAACAAATCCAACACCACCGTCATTTTCATCAACCAACTTCGTATGAAAATCGGTGTCATGTTCGGCTCGCCTGAAACAACCACTGGTGGTAATGCCTTGAAATTCTATTCTTCGATTCGCTTGGACATCCGTCGTACAGGCTCTATCAAGAAAGGAACTGACGTGATTGGAAACAGCACTCGTATCAAAGTGGTCAAAAACAAACTCGCTCCCCCATTCAAACAAGTTGAATTCGACATCATGTACGGAAAGGGTGTTTCCCAAAGTGGCGAATTGATCGACTTGGGCTTGGAAGCTGGTTTCGTTACCCGCTCTGGTTCTTGGTACTCTATCGGTGAAGATCGTATCGCTCAAGGCCGTGATAACGCGAAAGTCTACTTGGAAGAAAACGCTGAAACCTATGACAAATTGTTAGCCGACTTGCGCACACACTTTGGCTTTGGTGATGAAGATGACAGCGGTGACGAAACCTAATCACTAAATCCTTCTTCAAACTCTTGAGACGCACCCCACTGGGGTGCGTTTTTCTATATTTAGCATCCCGAATTTCCTGTATACGGTCATGGTTTCAATGTGGATTTTTCCCCTGATCTGGAATACATGATAACAAACATTTACTGTGGAGTTCCGATGCAACCTATTTTACAAGACGCCGTACAACGACGGGCAACCGACATCGTGTTGATCAACAACACCGTTTGGTTTCGTATACAAGGAAAATTGCAATCAACCAACCATAGCGCTACCTCTTTCGAATCTGTACCCAATGGTTTTGAAAAGAAATCGGAGACACACATCCGTTGTCTCCCCACCGACTTAACGCTCTCAGGCTTACAATATCCTGGCGAAGTCTCCAAAGTGTTAGATTTCGAAAAAGGCTTGGTCATTCTCAGTGGCGCACACAATTCAGGAAAAACGACTCTGCTTCTGCACTGGCTCAACAGTCTCAAAGATCGATCGGTGGACAGCGAGATTACCCTACCACCAAACATGACTCCCCATGTTCTTTGGAGTATTGACCAGCCAGACATCCGTATTGTACGGATCACCGATGCCACCTCGGCACTCCAAGCACTTCGTGATTCCATTCATCATTTGGTGATCGCAGTTCTCGATGCACGCACAAATGCCGACGCACTTCGACATATTCGCATGTTGTTAAGTCAGTACAACACCCAAACCATCCAATCGCTGATGAGTGAGCAAATCTGCAGTGTGGTCAACATTGCTTTGGTACGTACAGTTCAACAGCAGTACCGTCCACTAGTCTCAATCACCAACCGCAATGAGAGTATCTCTGCACAAATCGCAGAAGGTGAATTCCACAAACTGGAAGATTCCGTACAACGTGGAAACGGTGGTCTTGGTTCGCTCAGTTGTGATGTGCAACTGGCTGAATGGCTGCAACAACGCCAAATTCAATTGGACGAAGGCCTTCGTTTCGCAAACTATCCAGCCACAATGAGACTTCGTGCCTCTGGCATCATTCACAACGACTAATGTTTCCTTACGATCCCTTCCTTAGTTTTACCATTCATTTGTTTTGAGAGTTTGATATGAAATCCGCAGAAATTCGCCGCATCTTTTTAGACTACTTCTCTTCACGTAACCATCAACAGTTAGACTCCGCCTCATTAGTTCCGGAGAATGATCCAACCCTGTTTTTTGTCAATGCAGGAATGGTACCCTTCAAAGATGTCTTCACAGGCCAAGATATCCGTGATTATTCTCGCGCTACTACTGTACAACGGGTTTTACGGGTCAGTGGTAAGCACAACGATCTGGAAGAAGTCGGGCGCACGCCTCGTCACCACACCTTCTTTGAGATGATGGGAAACTTCTCTTTTGGCGACTACTTCAAACGAGAAGCGATCACCATGGCATGGGACTTACTAATCAACCATTATAAACTGGATATCAATCGATTGTGGGTCACCATCTTTGAAGAAGATGACGAATCGGGCGAACTGTGGAAAGAAATCTCTGGTCTTCCAGCGGAGCGCATTCAAAAGATGGGTGCCAAAGACAATTTTTGGTCAATGGGTGATACTGGACCTTGCGGACCCTGTACCGAGATTCATTACGACCATGGTCCTGAGTATGGGGACGATCCAAATGGACCGGCGGGAGAAACTGATCGCTATGTAGAAATCTGGAACCTTGTTTTCATGCAATACAACCGCAGTGCCGATGGTACCATGACCCCACTGGAGAAACCCAGTATCGATACTGGTATGGGACTCGAACGACTAGCGGCAATCAAACAAGGTGTATACAACAACTATGACACCGACATCTTTCAAAGCATCATCGAACATTGCGCCAACATCAGCCACACAAAATATGGTGAAGATCGAGAAACCGATGTGGCACTCCAAGTCATCGCCGATCACATTCGAGCGGTCACCTTCTTAATTGCCGATGGCGTGATGCCGTCCAACGAAGGTCGTGGATACGTTTTGCGTCGAATTGCTCGACGGGCGATTCGTTTTGGGGTAAAGATTGGACTCCATCAAAACTTTTTGACGGGTTGCGCCAACCTATTGATGCAAGAAATGGGAGATGCCTACCCGATCATCTTGGAAAAGAAAGACTTTGTCTTGGAAGTGATTGATACTGAGGAATCACGTTTTCGAGAAACATTGGAACGTGGTTTACAAATCTTGGAAGATGCCTTTGCCGAGCACTGTGCAGATGGGGTACTTCCTGGTCACATCGCCTTTCAACTTCACGACACCTTTGGTTTCCCACTCGATCTGACGCGTTTAATTGCTAGTGAACGCAACATTGGCATCGATGTCGATGGGTATAACGCCAACATGGAAGAACAACGGGCGATGGGACGGGCCAACTGGAAAGGTTCTGGGGATGCAGGACAAGAAAGTTCAGCGATTGCCCAACTGGATACAAAAACCATCTTTACTGGCTACACCGAAACGGAGCATCCAGCCACCATCGTCGCCTTGTTTGATGCAAACGGCCAATCAGTAGAATCATTGTCCACAGCAGGTTCAGTCATTCTAGATCGCACACCATTTTATGGTGAAAGTGGTGGTCAAACTGGCGACAGTGGTATTTTACGTGTCGATTCTCATGAAATTGTAGTTACAGACACCCAAAAACCCACCGCAAACATTGTTGAACATCAAATCGATACCCCAAGTACCGTTTTGACAGTCGGACAACAAGTCATCGCCGCCATTGATGTCACACCACGATTACGATCTCGTCGTAACCACACCGCGACCCACCTTTTGCACTCGGCTCTCCGTAAGGTCTTAGGTAACCACGTCACCCAAAAAGGTTCTTTGGTCACTCCCGATCGGTTACGATTTGACTTTTCTCATCACAAACCGGTTTCCACTGATGAACTCAACCAAATCCAACACCTTGTACAACAGGAAATTGAAGCCAACAATACCCTCAGCGTTCGCGTTTGTTCAATGGATCAAGCCAAAGAGCAAGGTGCAATGGCACTATTTGGG
>CAKZLX010000140.1 GCA_937127265.1 uncultured Pseudomonadota bacterium | reverse complement strand
CCTGTTACTGTGGAAACAAATACATCACCTACTGCTGGGGCGTTGATGTTGCCTGACTTGTAAAAACTAGCACTAGTCACATTTGTCCAGCCTGTGTTTCCAAGAGCTGTAATTGTGTATTCAAGACCTCGAACCAGACCGTTTGCAGCGCTAATATTTTCAACTTCACTTTGTAAAACATCAGGAACTACAACTGCATTTAAATGAGCATCAGTTGCACCAGCATCGACTAACTGTGCCAAATCAAACAAAACAGACACAGCATGATCATGATTATTTTTAATATTGTTACCGACTGTATTAGCGTTTGTAAACGTAAAAGTCCTATTACCTCTTGAAGTAACGTCAGTAGGATCGTCTAAAAACAAAAGGACCGTCAATGACGATCCTTCGCTTTCTAAGTCGAGGACTTATTTCAATAAGGAAGCAGAAATCACCACACGTTGGATTTCAGATGTTCCTTCATACAAAGTCGTAATACGAGCATCACGATACAAACGCTCGACTTCGTATTCTTTACTGTAACCATAGCCACCGTGAATTTGCAATGCTTTGTCGGCACAGAAGTTGGCACACTCACTAGCCGCCAGTTTGGCCATAGAACAAGCACGAGAGATTTCTTCTCGACTCAACTCACATGTACCAGCCATTTCTTGATCCTTGATGGTGGCAGCTTTCCATGTCAACAAACGGGCTGATTCAATCTTGGTCGCCATATCCGCAATCATCCATTGAATGGCTTGTTTGGTGGCAATTGGCTTACCGAACTGTTCACGTTGTTTGGCATGGCTAATCGCCAAATCTAAAGCACGTTGAGCAATTCCCAATGCTTGTGCCGCAATACCAACGCGACCACCGTCCAAGGTTGCCATCGCCACGGCAAATCCTTTGTCTTTGACGTGCATCATGTTGTCAGCATCCAAAACCATGTTGTCATAAACCAATTCCGAAGTTCCGGAACAAGCAATTCCCAACTTCTCTTCTACTTTACCCACACTGAATCCAGGTGTGGAAGTTTCAAACACAAAGGCAGAAACACCGCGGTGACGCAAAGACACATCTTTGTTGGCATAGGTGACGCAAATGTCCGCTTGTGGACCGTTGGTAATCCAAATCTTGGTACCGTTCAAGACGTATTGACCATCTTGCTCAGTGTACTTGGTCTGTTGTGAACCAGCGTCAGAACCAGCATTCGGCTCCGTAAGGGCATAGCACCCCAATTTTTCCCCACTGGCCAATGGTGCCAAGTATTTCTGCTTTTGTTCTTCCGAACCAAACTTCAAAATGGGCCAGCAGACCAATGAGTTGTTCACACTCATAATCACACCAACACCCGCATCGGCATAGCAAATTTCTTCCAAGGCGACCACGTAGTCCAATACGCTCAAGCCCATTCCACCGTATTCTTCTGGAATGAACATCCCCATGAAGCCATTTTCACCCAAGGCTTTCACGATTTCGGTTGGAAACTCGTGGGTGTGATCTCTTTTCATCGATGTTTCAATGATTTGATATTCTTCCACAAACTCTTTGGCGGCTTGTTGGATCATCAGTGTATTTTCAGGCAATGTAAACATGCTTTCTTCCCCGTAATTGTTGTTGATTGTTGTTTATTGTCCAGTAAAGTTGGCTGAACGTTTTTCTAAAAATGCAGTCATTCCTTCTGTTTGATCGTTGGTAGCAAAACACAAACCAAATGCAGATGCTTCTACTGCCAAACCTGCATCGGTATCCATTCGGTCAGTGGTGTCGACTACTTCTTTGACCAAACGAATCGCCACTGGTCCCTTCTTGGCGATTTCTGCTGCTAAGGCTTTGGCTCCAGTCAATACATCTTCTTCAATTCGTAAGGCCAACCCCAACGATACAGCCTCTTCGGCACGAACCATTCGTCCTGTCATCATCAATTCCAAAGCTGCTTGACGACCCACACGACGTACCAAACGTTGGGTACCACCGAAGCCAGGAATAACACCCAAGTTGACTTCCGGTTGACCAAACTTGGCTTTGGGACCAGACAAAATGATGTCACAGCACATCGCCAACTCACATCCACCACCCAAGGCAAAACCGTTGACTGCGGCAATTGTTGGGGCTGGGAAGTGTTCCAACTTGCGCAAGGTACGCTGTCCACTCAACGCAAACTGTTGGGCTTCGGTGGCACTGAATGTAGACATTTGAGAGATGTCGGCACCGGCAGCAAAGGCTTTCCCTTCCCCTGTTAGAATTACCGCCGCCAAAGACGAGGCTGTCCAAGCATCAAGAGCGCAACCAATCTCTTCTACCATTTGTGTATTGATAGCGTTGAGGGCTTTTGGTCGATTCAGTGTGATGATACCGACATTATCCAAAATTTCGATGCTAATCGTTTCAAATCCAGACATGATGCCTCCTTCATTATTTACTGTAATCGTAGAAGCCGCGACCAGACTTTCGTCCCAACCAGCCCGCCTCAACATACTTTCGAAGTAATGGGGATGGACGATACTTGCTGTCTTTGAAGCCGTCGTGCAACACTTCCATGATCGCCAAACAGGTATCCAAACCAATAAAATCAGCCAAGGTCAATGGACCCATCGGCACATTGGTTCCCAATTTCATTGCTACGTCGATATCTTCAACCGAAGCTATCCCCTCGTAAAGTGCTTGGGCGGCTTCGTTAATATAGGGCATCAAAATCCGATTCACAATGAACCCTGGCATGTCACGACCTTCTACGGTAGTCTTGCCCATTTTCTGAGCCACTTCACTGACCATGGCGAAGGTTTCATCAGAAGTTGCCAAGCCACGAATCAGTTCGACCAGTTTCATCACCGGAACTGGATTCATAAAGTGCATTCCCATCACTTTGTCGGGACGATTGGTATTGGCGGCAATCGCTGTAATTGAGATCGACGAGGTGTTCGAACACAAAATTGTATCCTCAGGTGTCACCTTGGACAATTCGGCAAAAATCTTGTTTTTGAGGTCGACATTTTCCGTTGCAGCTTCCACTACCAATTGGGCAGAAGCATGCGCAGACAAATCAACAGAGGTCGTAATACGAGGTAACGCCGCCTCAATTTGTTCCGTCAAGGCTTTTACTTTGATGTCGTGGTCTTCTTGGGTAATCTGTCCACGGGACAATTTTTTGCCCAAACTGGCAACACCGCGACGCATGTTCTTTTCAATTCCTGCCACACCTTTTTGTAAAGCGGCTTCTGAAATGTCTGTTAAAATGACCTTGTACCCTGACATCGCTGCCACATGAGCAATTCCTGCTCCCATTTGTCCTGCGCCAATGACGCCAATTGTATGAATTTCTGACATGGTCTTTCTCCGTTTAATGTGTGTTCAATTTGCACATCATGTAACGGAATAGAGTAATTTTGACCAATGCAAAACCTTGCTTGTGTAGGTTAGATCTACAAGCATTTGAATAAAAGAGACCAATAGACATTGCCAAGTATTCAAGAGAACTATACAGAAAAGCTCCTTGGTCATGAAACATACAAAACTTACACTATGGGGATTGCTGGCACTAGCCATCCCATCGGTCATCTCTCAATTGTTGAACAATGCCTTTCGGATTATTGATCAATATTGTATCCAATGGCTTGGCGCACCTGCCCAAGCAGCTTTGGGATCGACATCTTTTATATTGATCGCCGGTTTTTCGATGTTCATGTTCATTGGTGGTGGTATTGGACCTTTGGTTGGTCGGGCAACTGGGGCAAATCAACCAGAAGCCCGCAATCGTTTCATTGGACAAAGTCTACGGGCGACTGTGTTTGTAGGGATAGTCTATTGTTTCACATTAATTTTATCGGCTCCCTATATGCCAGACTTGGTTGGATTGAGTGGAACCAGTGCAACCATGATGACCGACTACCTCCGATGGCTGGGGTATACGGGGTTCTTTTTGGCTTTCGGGCCGGTGATTGACGCCATCTATATTTCGATGGGCAACACCAAATTTCCAATGAAGTTGCAATTGTTGGCCACCATCACCAATGCCTGTCTCAATTATTTTCTAATCTACACCTTGAACTTTGGCATTGCTGGCGCGGCAATCGCCAGTGGGGTTTCACGTGGTCTAGCATCGGTGATCGGACTCTACTATTTACAAAGAGAATTTTCCCCACAATGGGTCGGCTCCTCAGAAATCAAAAGAATGGTCCGAATCGGTAATCCGATTGCTCTGGGAATCCTTTCTTATGCCTTGGTTTATTGGGTCTTGTTAAAAACATCCATTTCACCACTTGGCGAACCCGTCAATGCTGCACTAGGAATCGGCTTTTCGGCATTGGAAGGTATCTCTTGGCCAATTTTTGCTGGGATTATGTTAGCGGCTAGTTCCTTGGTTAGTCGTCAATTAGGCGCCAATGACACTGAAGGACTCAACCAAACCTTGAAACTCACCTTTCCGACGTCTACCATCTTGGGCTTAATGATCTCTGCCATTTTCTATTGGGGTGGGGAAACTTTTTGTGGCTTCTTCACCCAAGACCCGATCGTTCTAGAACAAGCAGTGTTGTACGCACAGATTCTGGCTTTTTCACAAGTCTTTGTCTCTTGGGAAACCCTCTCCGAAGGCATCCTTGAAGGAGCCGGTGATACCAAAACAGTTTTGTGGTTCGGCATGCCGTTTAACCTGTTGCGAATTCCACTCAGTTGGTTTTTAGCCATTTATTTGGGGTGGGGAGCATTTGGCGTCTGGTGGACGATCAACATCACCACCTACATCAAAGCCCTTTTAAAAATGTGGGTGGTATCGCGTGGTAAATGGCGGACATTGAAGATTTGATATACACTGCTCTACGCTAAACTGTTGAGGTCTTTATGCTTTTCACCTTATTTACACTGCTTGCCTGTACCCCTGAAAAAACAGAAGATACATCGACTATTGAACCTTTCGTCCCAACGATGCCAAGCTCCACATGTGGACTACCCGAATATTCTTTCCTTTCCGTTGAAGACATGGGAACCATTCTATCTTCAGATAAACGTGATGATCTTTCTTTGAGTAAAGAGGCACTCACTGCACTCTTAACCAACTATGAACTTCCTCTCCCCTTGCCTGAAAATGGTATTGAAACCTATTACATTGAGTATCGCACCCAAGACAAGGGTAAACCAAGCAACGGTACGGGGATGGTCATCTTTCCCGAAGGAAAAACCGAAGCGCCCGTGATGATGTGGCTTCATCCTACCATGGGCTTCAATGACCAATGTTCTCCAACCGCCACAGGGGTTCTTGGTGCGGCATATCCTGCCATCTTTGCCTCCCTCGGTTTTATCGTGGTCGCACCAGATTACATCGGCATGCGTGGTTGGACTGGTGAGTCAGATGACTTGCACGCCTACGTGTCGGCTGAAGCCACCGCACTCTTTTCGATTGATTCTTTACGTGCGTTGCCCTACCTGATAGAGAACTACAATAAAGACATCTCTTGGGACGAGGATGAAATCATTTTGTGGGGGGCTTCCGAAGGTGGCTTTGCCGCCTTGGTAACGGACCGATACTTACCGCATTATGCCCCTGAATACAGAACTCTTGCCACCATTGCCACCACGCCTGTGACCGATGTGATGAAATTAGCACAACGGGGACTTACTGAATTTAGTCCTACATCCGCGGGTATCCTAGGTGTACAGATTACTCTTAACCAATGGTACGAAGCAGATCTAGATTTGGAAACCATGTTGCAACCTGAATTTACCTACCTAGAACAATCACTCTATGACAGTTGTGATGACTTTGGAGATTTGGATAACGTGACTGAACCCAATCAACTTTTCCAACAATCTTTTATTGATGGTATTTTAGCCGACGATGGCTCGATGTATCCATGGGACTGCTTTGCCAGAGACAATGATGTAAAAACAAAAATACCCCATATTCGCACAGCACCAACCTACATTGTCACTGCGGAAAACGATGACTTGGCTTGGCCGATACCAGTCCATGATGACATCCCAACTCTTTGTGAACAAGGTTATCAAATCGAACACAGACAGTGTGCCAATGCAGGTCATGTCTCCGGTATATTAGACTCGTTGGGAGAACAATGGGATTGGCTACAAGCACGGATGAACGGTGAATCCTTGCAATCGACTTGCCTTGTGGCAGAACCCACTGCTTGTGGTGAATAAAAAAGACTTTTTTAATACACCAATAGACAAATTTGGGCTATACTTTGTTTAGAATTGATTCTAAATAAACAAACCTTGAGGATACCATGTTAAACCTTACCCTTCTCGCATTTCTTGCTTGTTCTGGTTCCGACAACACCAAACAAGAATCTGAAGCCACCAAAACAGAAACCCCTGCCAAGGAAGAAGCCAAAGCAGACACTGCTAAAGCCGAACAGTTGCAAAAACAGGCATCGGCAATTTTGGGTCCTTTACCTGAGAAAATGCCTGGTTCTGAAAACGACACTCCCGAGAAAATCGCCTTGGGTAAAAAATTGTACTTCGAAAAGGCTCTCAGTATCAACGACTCACAGTCCTGCAACTCCTGCCACGACTTAAACAACGGCAACATGGGTGTTGATCATGAAAAAACTTCTCCTGGCGCCAAAGGAGAACGCGGTGGAAGAAACTCACCCACTTCAGTCAATGCTGGCTTCCACATCGCTCAATTTTGGGATGGACGGGCACCTGATCTGAAAGCCCAAGCCAAAGGTCCCATCTTAAACCCTGGTGAAATGGCGATGCCCGATGAAGAGACCGTAATGAAGAAACTGAGCGGCATCCCGGAGTACCCGAAAATGTTCAAAGGCGCTTTTCCTGATCAAGACAAAGTCATGACCTATGACAATCTTGCCGAGGCCATCGCAGCATTTGAACGAACACTGATTTCCAAAGACCGTTTCGACACCTTTCAAAAAGGAGACCTCGCCGCGCTTAACGAACAAGAATTGCGTGGTTTGGAAACATTTGTGAGCACCGGTTGCATCAGTTGTCACAATGGAGCCACAGTCGGGGGAACCTCTTACCAAAAAGTAGGCGTGGTCAAACCCTACTACACTGATGAAAACACGGACATTGGTCGTGCCGCCATCACCGGAAACGATGCCGAGAAGTTCTTCTTCAAAGTGCCTTCCCTTCGCAATATCGCCAAAACAGGTCCTTACTTCCACGATGGCGAAGTTCCAACCTTGGAAGAAGCCGTATCGATCATGGCGGAAGTACAATTGGGTAAAGACTTAAAGAAAAATGAAGTTGCTGATATCGTGGCGTTTTTAAATACCATGAACGGTGAAATTACATTTTAATCGACCATTGTTATTGTTCGGTTCAATCAAAGGGAGTGCAATGCACTCCCTTTTCTTTTCATCTTTCATCTTGGGCAAGACGACAACATTTATGTAAAATAGAACCCAGAGAACTGGAGTACAGGTCATGCGTATATTTTTCAAATTGAATAATCATAAGGGTGGATACAATCAAGTTGCCTACTATCATGAACAAGCCCCACATAATCATGTTGATTGGCTAGCTTCCAATGAAGACTCTCTAGGCAAAGAACTCTTTGTCTGTAGCAATCAATTTGGTGTATCAAACGGTCATTTTCAACAACCCAAAAAAGGGGATTTATTGGTCATTTTTCAAAATGTCTACCTAAGACCTCGCGTTGTCACCCATGTGGTTCAATTTTTAGACGATGACGTTGAAATGTTTTCTAGCCTTTTCCCACACCTACCGGCTACCGTGGCCTCTTTTGACCAATGGCCCTATTGTCGACATACCCGCATCTTGATTCAATTAAAAGGTACGGCTTTTGGTGGTAAAAAACACCCTGCACGTCCAGATCTTATCGCCACATCTACACCCGCAAACCCTATTTGTATTGAACAATTAACCAATGCCAATGGTCATCACACTATCGATAACGGTCGGATCTATGAAACCTATGGTTCTCATCAACAAATCACTTGGGAGCGTATCCAACAACACCTGCTAGAGAATGACGATTATGATGTACATACAGATGTAGCCTTATTCTGTGAAGGATCAGTAACTTTTGGGCTAATGGGTATATCCAATAATATCATCAATAAACTCACCCCACTCGGGCAAAAGATATTGGAGCAATTCCAACCAGAGCAGAGCACTTTTACACAACAGGTCCAAGTCCTTACCGATAAAGCATTTGTGGTTGATGAACCATTCACGGTCACTGTTGAATTTGCTGCTTCCAAAGAATCTGTATCTATTCCATCGAACAACCAACAAGTTCAACAAGGATCATTCTCCATCAAAAATGATTTATCTCCCAAAGTTGAAGTATCTATCCAAAGTTCAGAGTTCTTCTTCACGAACAATACGATTCAAGAAGTACACCTCATTCCAAACAGAACTCATCGTGTCAAATTTACAGGCAAAATGCATCATGAAGCAAATTTTCAACGAGGCGATCTCTTGGTTCTTGTGCACTATCATCACAGAATCATTTATGAATGCACCTTGACACTCATCAAAGAAAGCCAAGACAATACTTTTACGATTTCTCAACCCCAAGCCCACCAATTGTATCAGGATATCTTTGCAGATGTAGACAAAGAGTACAACCGTTTACAAACCATTATCGATAAACAACCGGCTCCACAATTGCCTTATGTACTCGATGTCATTTATCATGATGTCATCAATCGGACGGATGTCATTGAACAAG
>CAKZLX010000139.1 GCA_937127265.1 uncultured Pseudomonadota bacterium | reverse complement strand
AAAGCAAACTTTGTGCCAATCTGTTTGTGGATACGTAAGTGACTGATTTGATTGTACTTTTGGAATGTTGATATTTTTCGTACCTATAAAAAACACCATTTTCGTCAATCGACCTGTCGAAAGCAATTTGTTATATTTATTGAAAATATCAATAGTTTCAAGTAGTTAGACTTAAATCTGCCAATCGGTAAAAAGTGTCGAATTGGTCAGTTGCTCGACACCCATTATGCAATTTTTGGAGGTTGTAAAGGTAGGGATTCGTCAATTGGCCTGTCGAAAGGGACTATTGTAGTTCATCCAACGCATCCAAAAATCCAACCAACTGCTCACGGGTGATCGTATACGGAGCGGTTAGCGCAAGCACCTCGCAATTCGGACCCGCGGGTAGGATGATGTAGCCGAGTTTCATCAGTTTGCGAGATAGGGTAAGGGTGTCTGCTAACTGGATGCCCCAGAGAAAGCCTTCACCACGTACGGTGTAGCCACGTCGATTGAATTCTGATTGTAGCCACCTACTTTTGGCTTCCAGTTCTGGTTGCAGTCGTTCTATTTCACAGAGTGCGGCTAGTGCCATTGCCGAGCCTGTGGGGTTTCCGAGGAAGGTTTGGGTGTGTATCGACTCACCTTTGGAAGCTCCCCAAGCATCCATGACTTTGGCAGTGCCCAAACAAGCCGAGATCGGAAAACCACCAGCCATTGCTTTTCCAATGCACACAAGGTCAGGTTGTGCATCAGCGAGGTCTGGGTGTTGGAAGGCAAACCAACGTCCTGTTCTACCGCATCCAGTGTAGATTTCATCAAAGATCACTACGCATTCATCACGATGAGCGGTTTGGATGAGTTCACGGAGCCATGCCTTGTCAGCGGGTCTGACACCACCGCGTCCTTGAATCGGTTCAATCAGGATGGCGGCAAACTCGGTGAGGTCTTTGGGGTATTCGCCGTTGAAAGTTGCGTGTTCGACGTGAGAGCCCAACTGTCCCTTGAACGGTCCTCTAAACATCTCCGATTTATAGTCAGAGGCACTGAGGGGACCAAATGCCAAGCCGTGGTAACTGTTGTCAAAGGCGAGGATCTTGTCGCGATCGGTTGCCATACGGGCTGTTTTGATGGCGGCTTCCACAGCGTCTGAACCAGAACATCCCAAAATGGCACGATCCAAACCACTGATTTCTGCCAGCTTCTCCATCAGTTCAATTCGTTTGGGATCGGCAAAGGCATCCCCCATGGCGTGCAAGAGGATATCGCTTTGTCTTTTCATTGCTTCGACCACTTTATCATTGCGGTGTCCCACGGCAGCCACGCCAAATCCTGCGGTCAGATCGATAAAGACGTTGCCATCGACATCACGTACGTTGGCACCTTTGGCTTCTTGCCAAACGATGGGGTCATCATTGGCAGTGCCAAGACTTTGTGCTCGACGCGCACGACGGGCGGTGATGGCTGGACATTCTCGGAGCGCTAAACGATCGATCCACGCTTGCGATTGAGGACCTGGAATAGAAGTGATCAAGTGGGGTAACTGTGTGCCAAAGGGGAGTGACATTTATGACTCCAACGGTTGAAATATCGTCCAGGAAAACCCATCGCAGTCTCGTTGATGTCCATAGATAGTCTGGCGTGTAGCGTTCCAACCATCGATAGTGTGTTGGTTTTCTGGTAGGAGGATCGAACAGGTTGCATAGGCAATTTGTCCGGTGGGTTTTACAAAGGATTGGGCTTGTTGTAAGATTTGTTGTTGAATGGGTACCCAGTCAAGCGGTGGTTGGGCTTGCCATTTCCAACGAACCGTGGGCTCTCGACGTAAACGACCGGTACCAGAACAGGGTGCATCGACCACCACGATGTCTACGGGATGTTTGGGTAGGCCAATTTGAATCTTGACACCCGCTCGCTGAGCCCGTTTTTGAAGTTCGTTGATTGCTGAAGAACGAGGTTCGTGGGCATAGACGGTTGCGCCGAGGGCAGCCAGAGCCAATGACTTTCCTCCGGCACCAGCACAATAATCTAGAACAGTCGTTTTGGGGGTGATCAAGGGACGCAAGTGTTCGATAAAGTATTGACTGGCGGCATCTTGGATTTCGAAGAGACCTCGTTTAAACAAGCCCTGTCCAGTGAGGTTGGCGTTTTCTTTGATGCGCAATCCTGCTGCTGTATTCTGGATGCGTTCAGTGTGAATATCGTTTCTTCGCAATTGCTGTGACAGTTTACGTCGTGTTGTTTTTTGCAGATTACAACGGATGTCAATCGGTGCTCTGGCTTGGTAATGGATGACAAACTTTGTAGGATCATCAATGGCTGATAGATGTGGACTCATCCAATCGGGTATGGATAGGTGAGTAGCAAGATCAAATTGGGGTGTTGTTGATGGGGACTGCCACCATTCGAATACCGCATGGAGCTGACTATTTGTATGCAAGGGTTCAGTGAGTAGTCCAGCCTTAACGAACCACCGTTCAAAACGAATCAAAGTATAAATTAATTCCGCTACAATCTTGCGATCACGCGAACCCAATTTTCGTTGTGCTCGAAACCATTTGGACAGGTTGGGTCCAGCAAAGGATGGTGTTTCTGTTGCACATTGTAAAGCCTCCATGGTAAAGCCTTGAATGAAAGGACGATGGACGCGTTCTTGGGTGCTTTGTGTTATAAATGGTATGGGGTACATCATGATTGTACATATATCTCATTTGTACAAAATTTTCTCTGATGACGGGAGCGTTCATGCATTTTGTATACACAGTTTGGATGATGGTGGTTGGTCTGTGGGTTGCCAACGATGCTTCAGCCAAGCCCGATAGTTGGTCCGAAGGACAAAAGGCTGTTGGTACCAGTTCGATGCTTACGGCAACGGAGCCATTTGCTGTGGATATACCAACTGATGTGGCTTCACTGGTGACCAAGCCGACCGCTGTGTACTACTTCTCTCCGACCTGTCCACATTGTCAGGCTGTGATTGGCGAGATTATTGAGTTGTCGGTCAGTTTTCCTGATGTACAATGGGTGGGGGTGGCTTCAGCTCATTCATCGCCCGATATGATTGAGGCTTTTAGGCAGGCCTATGCTGTGGAGTTTCCAATCATACATGATGCGGAAGGACTCTTTTCACAGTCAGTCGGTGCCAGAGCAACCCCCAACGTCTACGTTTTTTCTCCGGTAGAGATGGATTCGTCTGACCAAGTAGACACTGAATCTCAACCTACACAAGAGGGCTTTGCCACGGTGTCTTTGACCGATATGTACTTGCCGTATGCCCGTGGCTATGCTGGGTTGTTCAAGCTGAGGAATGGTGATGCTGCCAATCCATTCGCGCATTTTCAAGGGTATCAAGGCAATCGCGTCTGTATGTCTTGTCATGTGGAAGAGGGAAAGTCCTATTTAATGACCCATCATGCACAAGCCTATTATACCTTGTACAAAGTCGACAAGGTGGATGACCCCAAGTGTGTCAGCTGTCACGTTGTTGGAATGGGAGAAGAAACAGGTTTTCAACTGGGCGATCACACCTCACCATTGGTTGGCGTTGGTTGTGAATCTTGTCATTCAGCAAGTGGTGGACACGATGGAGAAGCCGTCGATGCCAAAGAAAGTTGCGTGGGCTGTCATGATGCCGAACACTCGATCCATTTTTCGGTGGAAAAGGGATTGCCACACATTGATCATTACATGGCCAGTGGATTGACTGATGAAGAGATCAAAGCTCGAGTAGAAGCCATCGCCGAAGGTACAGCAGAAAAACCCTTGTTGTCGTTTCCAAAGGGAGAAACAGTCGGAAGCGAACGATGCTTATCTTGTCATGAGAATATACATCCCAAAGACCCGCACAGAGATTCCTTACACTCTTTGAAACGGAAAGAACGCAAGGACCCCGCTTGTCTTGAATGTCACAGTACACCCAAGGAAATATCGACCATGGTGTCCAAGGCAGATCATACGGTGGAGCATTATTGGAACAAAGAGGGGGTTGGTTGTGAGTCCTGTCATGGTGCAGGTGGAGAGCACGTTGCCAATCCTTCCAAGGAAAATATCGTTGGTTTAGGAGATTCCTGTCCTGTTTGTGTGTTGGAATCAATGTGCACCTCTTGTCATACCCCAAAATGGGATCCCACTTGGAATCTGGATGAGCGGATCAAAATATATTCTCAAGATTAAAAAAAAGAATGTCTTAAAAAATATACGAACGCTGTCTTTCTGGTATGAACATCGGAGGGGTAGCATGTGGCAGGTCGTCATCAATTTTGGAAGATCGCTTTTGAGAGGCTTGGGTTTGGTGTCGCTGATTCTAACTGGCACTCTCACCCTTGCTGTGTTGGCTCTTACACCCTTTTCTCCAAAACGAATCTTCTCTGTGGGTAGGCACATGTTTAATTCAGCCAAACACTTGACCGAATTACCAAAGATTTATCTGTTGGCTATTCGTGAAATGGAAGGACCCATTTGGATTGGTATGCTTGGTTTTCCATTTGTGTTGCTGATGCTGTTGTTGGATGATTGGGCAGAGTAATATTAGCCGACTCTTTCGCCTCGATTAAACCACCAGATTCCCATGGCTCCAATCAGTGCTAAAACGGCTGACATCCAATAGATTGGATAGCCAATGATTCCATAAGTGTAGGCTGCAACCACAGGAATGAAAGTGTTGCTCAGCGACATGATACCATTGGATATGCCCATGGTTTCACCCATCGTTTTCGGATTGCCATTCTCCGCTAGGAGGGTGTTTATCGTTGGAAGACACATCGCAATCCCCAAGTTCAAAAGATAATAGAAACAGGCATAGACCCAGATGGATTTGGTTTGGGTAATCAAAAAGAAGCCTAGGGTTGCCAGTAACAGTCCTCGTTGTAAAGTGGCTTTGGCACCCCAGCGTGCCATCATTCTTTTGACAACCACCATTTGATTAAAGGCCAAGAAACCGCCGACCATCAACATGAACAGTCCTAGTTCACGCTCGTTGAGCGCAAACAAGTCGATCACAAATAGTACGATCGTCGAGACATAAATACTCATCAACATGCTAAACAACATTTTCATGTATAAGGTTGCTTTGACGATGGGTGCTTCATCCAGACTGGCCAAACGTTTGGGTAAATTGAGGTTGTGCCACCATGGTGTGGTTGCTCTGGTCCTTCGCTTTTCAGTAGGTAGGGACTCTACCAAGACCAGTGAAATAAAGATCAGGGTCAATAGCGAAATGGCACTGGCCAATAGGATGGTTCCCAAGTATCCATAGGTGCCAGAAGCAAAGAATCCTCCGAGTCCCGGTCCGACAATCATTCCTAAGCCGGCGACACCACCCAAGGTGCTGAAGATGGTTTTCTTCTGTTCCGGAGTGGTAATGTCAGATACAAATGCTTCAGCCACTGCGGAATTACCACCAGTGATACCATCGACTACACGTGCCAATAAAATCACAAATAAAGGAAGTGCCAAGCCAAGAACATGTGGCTCAGCTGGAAGGAAATAGGCCCCCATAAAAATTAGCCAACACAGTAAGGTGCCCGCATGCGACATCAGTAGTACTTTCTTACGACCGACTTTGTCAGAGAGTTTACCAAGCCAAGTTGCCCCGATAAATTGACAAAAGGCGTAGGTAGACAGCAATAATCCATAGACCCACTCTGGTGCACCATAGTCTTCTACCACAAATGGCAGTACTGGAATCAAAATACTGTATCCTAGAACATTGACCGCCGATAGGAGATAGGCTGAAAGAAACTGAGATTGCTGAGAAGACATCGTACCTCACCTGTGACAGTCCAATCTAACGAGTCTATAGGGTTAAACCATCTTCGATGTGGAAATTCAGTACGCAATCGGGTAAAAAGGACAGAATAATCATTTTCAGCATGTGTCATTGATAGATGGAGAATTGGAATGTCTGAACCGAATGAAGAACAGATCTCAACGGAGAGCCAGTCCGAAGAACAAGAGTCCAAATTCGAACGGGGTGTGGCTCTTGTTTTGTGTGCTTTGGTGCTTCTTTTGCCAATGATTTATATTGAACACGGGTATGATGCATTTACATCCGAGCATGGTGAAGCCCGTGAAGGTGCCGCTGGAGCAGGGTTGGCACTGGCTGTGGTCTTTCGGACCGTATCGCGCACCGTTTTGCGAACCATTGTTCGAACCTCCGCTCGAGCCGGTGTTCGGGCATCCTTGAAAGGTGCAATTAAAAACGCCGCTCGCACTGCGATTCGTCAACAAACCAAAAATACTGCTCAAAAATTAGCCGCAGATCAAAAGAAAGCCGCGGTTTCAAATTTGAAAAGTATGGTCTTTGCTTCGGGATTGCTTTATGCCTCTTGGGTGATTGTAATTGGTTTCGGACAGCCGTTCGCTAATTTGCTCAACAAAGAAGATTCGCTGGCGCGAGAAGCCCAAGAGTTACGTGAGCACCAAGAATTGAAAGAGCGTATGGAAAAACCCGCCATTGAGGCTTGGGAGAAAAAGCAGATACTCAGTGACGCAGAGACTGAACTGGAAACTTTACGTACCGAACTCAAACAAGAGCGTAATGCTGCCAAGCAAAGTGAACTGAAAACTGAAATCCAGTTGCAAAAAGACAAAGTCATTGATGCCAACTATGAATTCTCACAGGCATTTGAAAAGTCCAATGGCCTGTTGTTGAACCCCAATGAAGACCTGCATGCGGAGACAGTGGAAGCAACTGCTGTGACTGCGTGGGTAGATTATTTGATGACCTATGCACCCTTTCCCGGCAAAACATCGTGGTCTTCAATGGTCATTTGGTTGGGTGGTTTGATCATGGTTTTACCATTGTGGGTGATTTTCTTTGTGCAGTCCTCTTTGTGTCGCCAAAAGAAAGTCATTATGGACCATCAAACGGAATGGATTGGTGGAGGAATCCAACTCTATTTTGCTGGTGCGTTTTCTTTTATGCCACTCACTTCTGATGTGATCATTGATACCACTCCTCAAAATCGGTCGTTTATTGCGTTGGGTGGACTTTTGGCACCGACTTTGATTGCCATGGTCTTATGGTATGCTTGGAAACAGACAGGCTCCCCTTGGATTTTGTTTTGTTCGGATGCGTTCTTGTTGTATCCAATGGTGCAGGTGTTTCCATTAGATCCTTTGGAAGGGATACACGTATGGCGATGGCGGAAATGGCAGTGGCTGATTGCTTTCTTTGTCATCATGGGGATGTTTATGTTGGTCAGTTCGGAGGCGTTAAAAAATGTCATCTAATCTAGAAAATCAAGAACACGGAAAGGACAATACTGAACAGGAGAAGGGAATGACTCGTGAGGAGGCTTTACAAATCAGAGAGTCGGCAAAGGCTACACTCTATGTGAGTATTGCGATCACCTTGGTTTGGTTGTTCGGCTACAACATTGTGGTGCATGACATGGGGCCGATTTTGGCTTTCTTCAAAGTCTTGGACGGAATTAATGAACTGGTCATTGGGATGTTGACGGTCTTGGGGATTGGATTGGGGATTGTGACGGTGTTTACGGTCACCAACCTTTTTACCCAAACCATGACCAACTTGTACTCGTTGCGAATCATGGAAGATTTGATTCGCGATCACTTGTTCAAGCATCAATACAAAACATTCTTTGTCAAAATGATTCATTTTAATGAACTGCCCAAACCCAAGACTCCCTTTCCACGGTATGTGTCTTCAGCGCTCTTTGTCTTTACCTATCATTATCTAGTGTCGTGGTTTTATTTGGTTGTTTTCAGTGAATGTCTCTATTTTGCAGCGTGGTCGGCTGGGGTCTATTTGAAGTTGTATCCTGAGACTATGAATATCATTCCGATGTTTGCGGTGGCGGTTCCATTTACGGCTCGTTTGATGGCCTATTTTAAATACCCCTACGTGGAAGAATATGCCTCTTTCATTCCCGGTATTTTATTCGTGGTGGTGTTGTTGCTGGCCTTTGTTGCCTACATGGATGGACCGTTTCAATACTTGTTGGTCGACATTCAAAATCGTGAAGTGGTTGGTTTCTTTGCCAAAGGGTCTTTGTTTTGGAAGTTTCTCAAAGATGGGGTGATGATTGCTTTTTACCCTGTGTTTGGTGAAGTGGTATTCTTTTATCTGTTGTATCAAGAGTTACAACAAGCACCTTTACCAGAAGAGCCTGTGGTTATGCTCGCCGATGCTGGAGAGGGGGAAGAGAATCTTGAGGAAGAGTTACCCACAGAAATCGGTTAAGTGGCATCGAATCTGATAGGGTACAGTCACTAGCGATTGTATAATAGACATAAGATGGAAACGGGAGATATCGTTGTTGGTTTGGGGACTTGTATTGTCATGTGGATGGTTTGAATCACAACCCAAAAAGCCACCCAAGCCCAGTATTCTCTTTTTGGTCACCGACACTACGCGTGCTGACTTGTTTGAACCTGCGGACACACCTCTGTTGGATGCCTTGGGTGCTTCGCCATTGGGGCAAGCGGTACCTTTTGCCTATTCTCCATCTTCGTGGACCAGTCCCTCAGTCTTGTCGATGTTCACAGGCAAGTCTGTCCGAGAACACGGATGGGATTTTCCAATCGCCCAAGAAATGATCAAGCACAATATGGAGTACCCGGCAATTTCCGATGACGCTCAAACCTTGGCAGAGGTTTTACAGAAGCATGATTTTCAAACCCACGGATTGTTTGCACATCGTTTTTTCAA
>CAKZLX010000138.1 GCA_937127265.1 uncultured Pseudomonadota bacterium | reverse complement strand
TGAGCGACAAATTCAACCTCTCCCTGTTCTTCTTGTTGACCGCCATGTTGAACGCCAACGATTTCCAACTCTCGCCACTCAACTTGTTCAAAGGAACGGGTAAAATCATCATAAGGGTGGGCTTGTTTCCATTGAGAAACATAGGTGTTGTACAGATAGTCAACTTTTCCTTTGGCAAAAGCAGTGTAGCGAGAACGCATCAAGGCCAAAGCGGTCGGGGGAAAGGCATGTCCTTCGATGTAGGGCAAACAACACTTTTCTTCAGGCAACAATGAACCACACACACAGACTGACATTTCCATCCCCAACATATATGTAATAGTAAGGCATTTAATTAAAAAAACTATAAGATTCAACAAAATTTCATTCTTCACAGAAAATCGGATACAAAATAGAAAACTAAACTGGATTACGTCATGCTTTTTTTCTGGCTTGCAACATCGATCGTTTGGGGAGAGTGTCCACTACAACAACAGTTCGTCCAGACATCTATCGAAGCGAAACAATCTCGCAAAGATATCAGTCTCGATGAATTCACACAACTGCTTACCCAAACCAAAGGGTGCACAACCGTCATTGAACTTTGGGCCTCGTGGTGTGGTCCTTGTGTCAAAATAGCCCCTGAAGTGGAAGCCTTTCACCAATCTCATCCCGATATCTTATTTCTATCGGTGTCTGCAGATGCCAGTGGTTCTGCGGCCGAAAAGTTTTGGAAACAACATCCTCCGATTGAACAAAAGTATCGATTGAGCGCTTGGAGTATGACCGGTCTTCAAGATACCTATGGTTCTATTGGCGCCACCTTTCCTGAAGCCATCCCCTATTTTGTGGTTCTTGATGCCTCTGGTACAGTCCAATTAGAAATGCATGAACCGAAGTCTCTCAGCCCACTCATTAAGACAATTCAGTCCTTACAACAAACCGAGAGAGCCAAATGAGTTCACGTTTTGGGGAACGCTTTTCGGTTACCACGTTTGGAGAAAGTCACGGTGGGCGAATTGGTTGTGTCATTGATGGCTGCCCTCCCAATGTCCCGATTGATGTCACCAAGATTCAACAAGCCCTCAATCGACGAAAACCCGGACAGTCTCGCATCTCTACCCCCAGAAAAGAAAGTGATTTGGTTGAAGTACACAGTGGAATCTTTGAAGGCAAAACACTGGGTACACCGATTGCTTTAAGCATCCCCAACAAAGACCCCCGTTCAACTGATTATAAGCCCAACCAATATCGTCCAAGTCATGCCGACTTCACAACCGATCAAAAATACGGTCATCGAGACTGGCGTGGTGGTGGACGAGCCAGTGCTCGAGAAACTGCCGCCAGAGTTGCCGCCGGTAGTATCGCCGCACAAGTGTTGCAACACCACACCGCCCTTTCTGTGTGTGCTTGGGTCGATCAAATTCATCATATTCGTGCCGCAGTGAATCCAGACACCGTCAATATCAGTAATGTAGAACAAACCATTGTCCGCTGCCCCGATCTCAAGGTCGCCAGCGAGATGATCGAGCACATCGAAAATATTCGCAACCAAGGAGATAGCGTTGGTGGCATCATTCGCTGTGTCGCTCGCCATGTTCCGGTTGGGCTTGGAGAGCCAGTCTTTGACAAACTCGAAGCTGATTTGGCCAAAGCCATGCTGTCAATTCCTGCCACAAAGGGGTTTTCAGTGGGTTCTGGCTTCGATGCGGTGTTGATGACAGGATCTGAACACAACGATCTGTTCACCACCAACAACAAGAGCATCGTGACTAAAAGCAACCACTCCGGTGGAATTCAAGGGGGTATTTCAAATGGTATGCCGATTCTGTTTTCAGTAGCCTTTAAACCAACCTCCACCATTTTCAAGCCTCAACATACCGTAACCCCAGATGGAGAGGCGATTGACCTTCAACTGAAAGGACGTCACGACCCCTGCGTAGTACCGCGAGCCGTTCCCATTGTAGAAGCGATGACCTACTTGGTTTTGATTGAACACTGGTTACGACAACGGGCACTG
Source organism: uncultured Pseudomonadota bacterium (assembly GCA_937127265.1). Lineage (GTDB taxonomy): Bacteria > Myxococcota_A > UBA796 > UBA796 > UBA796 > CAJWHX01. The sequence continues at coordinate 2,574 of CAKZLX010000138.1, read as the reverse complement.
GTGGGCTAAACAGCGGCAAAATTTCAGATCATTTAGGGACTAGATATTCCCTCTTGTGTGTTTAAACAAACATACAGAAGTTTCCTAAAACCAATCTTTTGCACGAGGTGATGATGTCGACTTTTTCTCCACGTTCTTTATTTGTGTTGGCTTTGGGCATCGGTCTTGGAACCACCCTCCCAGCACTATTTCACATTGAATCTGCCCAAGCCAAACCACAGAAAATCCCCACCTTCAACCCCAGTCAATCCTTGGCACCTTTGGTTGAAGCACTTTCTGATACGGTGGTCAACATTACCGTATCGAGCGATCTCACCACAATGACTCCATCTTCTCCATTTGGTTGGAACTTTGGATTAGAACAACCGATGCCTTCTGGTCAAGGGTCAGGCTTTATCATTTCGGACGATGGCTACATACTCACCAACTACCATGTAGTAGAGAATGCTGATACTCTGACGGTTCGCTTGTCAGATGAAACCGAATACCCCGCCACCTTGGTTGGATTTGATGATAGCATTGATGTCGCTTTATTAAAAGTGACTGCTGAAGATGAACTACCGTATGTCAAACTCGGCAACTCCGATGCCGTACGAGTAGGAGACTATGCTATCGCCATTGGCAATCCTTTTGGACTCTCTCACACGGTAACCATGGGTATAATTTCAGCCAAAGAACGGGTCATTGGATCGGGTCCCTATGATGACTACTTGCAAACCGATGCCAGCATCAATCCTGGAAACTCTGGTGGACCATTATTCAGCATTACCGGTGAGGTAATTGGCATCAACACTGCCATCAATCCACGGGCACAAGGAATTGGTTTCAGTGTCCCCATCAACAAAGTCACCACGATTTTAGAAGATCTCAAAGAAAAAGGACACCCCTCACGCGGCTGGTTAGGACTCAGTTTGGAACCATCGGATGATCAAGGCAAAGGCGTTCGTGTCCGAGAGGTCTATACCAATACACCTGCTGAAACGGCTGGGATTCAAGCCGATGATCTGATTACCTATTTTGACAATATAGCCATCGAAAGTGTCGACACCTTGATTCGGATGGTCGGTGAGCACAAAGCGGGTGAAACCCTTCCCATCCAGATTCAACGTGGAAAACGCAACAGGGAACTATCCGTTACACTTGGTGAAAGACCTTCACAACAAGATTTGGCCACTGGAACTTTTGAATCTTCCTCCGATTACCAGTGGGGTGTTCAGACTGCTTTGACACAAGGTTTTGCCAAAGATCCCGGCCAACAAGGACTGGTGGTGATTCAAATTGAAAAGAACAGTCCTTTGCGCAATGATCTTCAACTGGGCGACATCATTCTCAGTGCTAACAACAACCCAATTGATTCACAGGGACTGGGTGCCTATTCTCCAAAGAAAACTTTGCGCTTGCGAATATGGCGCCAAGGTCGTGTCCTAACCATCGAAGTGACCCCGTAACTTACCCTTTCAAGACCAATTGTCTTAAACCGATTAAACTGAAGATCCAAAGTCCAAGGTCAATTGATTGGGATTTTCAACCTTATAGACATCAGGCGCATCGGGATGAGGCTCACCAGACAACCAACCGTCAATAATAGCCAAAATCTTTTCTTGATCCTCTTCTTCGTCGATATAGTTAATGGAAGACGTATCGAGGACATAGACCGGTGCTTTGGTGTACTTTGCCCACAGTTTATAGTATCGAGAACGCAACTCATTCAAATAGTTCGCCTCAATCTGTTGTTCAGCATCAATGCCACGACGGTTAATTCGACGCATCACAACATCAGTCGGGGCGTCCAAAAACACCACAAACTCCGGCACAGAAATGGTCTGCGACAACAATCCCGAAAAAGTGTCATACAATTCCATCTCATGCCCTTCTAAAGTTTGTTCGGCAAAGAGACGATCCTTTTCAAAGATGTAATCCGCAACCAACAAATCGGTGAAAATGCGATTTTGGCGAAGGTTGTTTTGCTGTTGGGAACGAGATGCCAAATAAAACATTTGGGCAGGAAAGGCAAAATGTTCCGGATCAGAATAAAAGTGCGCCAAAAATGGATTGTCATCTGCGGGCTCCAATACCAGTTCAGCATTGCGCTTTTGCTCAAGCAACCGACACAATGACGTTTTACCAACACCAATCAACCCTTCAATCACAATAAATCGAGATCCTGCTTTTCCCATTTGAACTCCCATGGTACTATTGTAGTCTAGGATACTCACCGATTGACTGCAAGCCCATTCCATAGAATAAACCAAAGAAAATTATGTCTAAACCTACTTTATTCGCCCAACCGACAACTGAATACCAACTGCACCCTGAACTTTTCAGATATTGGACACAATGGTTGCAAGAAAACGATCCTACCTTGTGTTGGTCTGAACAGGTTATTCGTCCCTCATTGGGATTGGAACGCAATATTGATATACTGTGGCTTGCGGTTCTTCTGCCTTCCTTGCAGGGTGGGGATACAATTGTTCCCACATGGATGCGAAATGCACAAACACTCTCCAAAATCTACCACTCGGGGATCGATCTCCTAGATGCCAAGGTGTTGCGCGATATGGAGGTCGGTGATTT
>CAKZLX010000137.1 GCA_937127265.1 uncultured Pseudomonadota bacterium | reverse complement strand
TTAAATTACCCGACTCATCAACCCCTCGAGCCACACCGCTTTGAACCTGTCCAGCCGATAACAGATCAACCGCGACACCTTCATAAGCGTCCAGATTATTCCACTCGTCCTGAAAAGGAGTGAACACCAAAATCAGACAGTACCAGTGTTGCATTTGGGTACCACCAGTAGGCTTTGTCATTCCAAACCAAATGTTCGGTTTGTTGCTGTTGGAAATTATCTAAATATGCCCACAATTGCGTAACGTGTGTACCGTGGAAGGAAATCTGAAGGGTTGCGGTCTGGAATTCAAGAGTCATGTCATTGCTCCACCAGCGCTTAAAGCAACGCACCTGTTCAATCTCAGTACAGCCAATATGAAGCAACGGATAGTCTTGACGAAATATATCGATGTATTGTGGGTGAACTTGGATGGCGGCTGAGGTCCGCGTGCTATTGGTGAGAGCAGGACCTTGAATGATACATTGCCCTTCGATATAGGCTTTTAGTTTTGTGGAAGGATGTTGCAAAGGATCTCGATCTTGCGTTGTTGAATGGCTGGGGTCATTTGTATATGGAGGGGTCCACACATCGTGGAGAAGTGTGTCAAGGGATTCCATCTCACTGGACGTATTGGATGCCGCATAGAGAACGATGGTCCCTCGTTCAGTTAAGAACTGGAGGTGTTCGTTGGGGGCAGGATGATGTTGGAAACCGAGAACCTGATGGAGTGGCAAGCGAAACCGGTATTGAGAGGGAAAGTCTGCCTCAAAATGTAGTGCATTCGCCCGATAGCGTAAAAGACCATCTACGCGTTGTTGTTGTACCAATTGATAGCAAGAAATAACGATGTTTTCCATGAACACAATGTAGCCAATACCAGTAGATTTGTACAGTCCTAACCAGATAAATAACCATTGCGATCAATGTAGTATAGACGAAGTGATAGAAATCGATTCTGACTAGGCAAGTAGATTCTCTTGTCCAGACGCCCGAACAAATAAACACAAGCCAGTGGTGCGCTCTGAGACCTTATCGATAAACGCTAAGGCTCGATTTGGAGATTCGTACGATAATGGTAAGCCGAATATTTGTACTGTTGTGGGTGGTCGTTGAGCCAAGCCGTGCCAAATGTCACCAACAAAAGAGAGTGCTGAGGTGGTCATGGGTAAGCGTCCGAGTTCCATAATTCCGTTGAGGTAATTTTCGGCTGCGATGTGTTCTTTTGGGTCTTCTAAGGTGGTGACCAGTCGAATTGGGATATTACGTTCTTTGGACAATTGAATCGCCAGTAGTAATGTTAAGTCTAGATTGCCAGCTTTTTGGGCGAGGTTAATATCCCAGTCAGGACCCTGTGGACGAATCCAGACATCAATCATATCGGTGGGGTCGATGGTTGGTGGAATGTTGACTTGATGGATGATACCCAGTTCCATAGAGATACACTGTTGCCACAGTCGGTGAATATCGTTGATGTGTTTACGATGTGTATTTTCAAGCAACAATATATTGGGTTGTAAAAAAGTACCGTGTAGCGATTCTAAGGCGGTGACCAATGCCAAATCAGGTGCATCACAAGATAGAAAACTCTCTTGTACAAACAAAGATGAGCGCAATGTCCATGGACAGGTTTGATTGTGTAGGTGCAGGAGTCTGATGGAGCCTTTGGGAAGGGTGATATCGGTGGCTAACTGCACAATCGTTGGTGGTGTGTCGGTGATGTGCTCTTCAAAAATAGGAATCACCGGATGAGGCATCCAAGCTTTGCCTTCAACGACTCGATTTTGTACGCTTTTTTGTGCAGCCCATCGCGCTAGTGAGAAAAATAGGTTGGTACGAACATCCTCTCTTTCGATGTCTTCTGTGGAGAGAAGTGGTTGTTTGGAGAGGCGAAGATAGCCAAGAGTGAGAGTGCACAACACCAAGATTGAAATACTGGGGTTGACAACCAGTGCAATCAAAACACACCCAATAGCACCTACACTTGGTATCCACAGCGGAATCTGCAGGATGGGACGAAAAGACAAGAGACCCAATCGTTGCTCAATCAGTACGATCAGGTTGATGGTGCCATAAGTGGTTAAAAAGCAAATGGTAATTACGGGGGCAATACTGTTCAAGTCACGCAATAAAATGGCGGCGAGTACCAACAGACTGGTTGCCCAAAGTGTATTGTTCTCTTTGGTGAGGTATGTGGATTTGGGTAAGAGGTTGTCGTGGGATAGGGCTTGCATTAGTTTTGGTGCGGCGACAAAAGTGGCTAAACCAGCACAAAATGTGGCACCGATGACAGCGACAGAGATTAAGGGGGGAACCAGTGAAATGTCTTGCATAATGGTGTAATTGGTCAACAAGTCAGATTGTGGAACACCGGCATACACCACAGAAAGCCAGGCGTAGACTAAGCCAGCCACCATTACTGCCGACAAGGTTCCTTTGGGGATGGAGTCCCTCGGGTCTTCCAAATCCCCTGATAAAGATGCACCTGCTAAAATTCCAGTGACAGCGGGGAAGTAAACGGCCAGTACAGTCCAAAAGTTTTCATAACTCTGTCCGAAGTTTCCCACCCAGTTGATTTCAGTCCATCGCGTATCAAAAGGCTTCCATGACACCGATACAACACTGAGAATGGTGATGGCAAAGATCAGGTATTGCAATTGAAAAGCCAAATCGGTGAAGAATCGTACAATCACCACCATGCCGATAAAGGCACAGAGATCGATCAGTAATGGGTCGTGTGTTGGAAAGACCCCCAGCCACCCTTCACGAAACCCAAAGATGTACATTGTAATGGCCAAAGACTGTGCCAAGTACAGCATGAAACCGACTACACCACCAGCTTCCTTACCCAGTGAACGCATAACGATCGCATAAGCCCCACCAGCATGAATACGCACATTGGTAGCGATTGACGATAAGGACAATGCGGTGGTGGCGGTGATCCCCAAACAGATGGCCAGAATTAACCAAGCCCCCAATAAACCACCTTGACCGACCAGCCATCCTTGTCGCAAATACATGATGACGCCAAGGATAGTGACGATAGTTGGTGTGAATACACCTTTGAAAGTAGAGAGTTTTGGGGATACAGACATCGAATGTACACAGTTGTTGGATAGGGTGGTATATCGTATTTGTTATCGATCGAGCAACCCATGGCAACAGAAATAGAGGGCAAACACACCATGCAACAAATTGAAACGTGGACATCCGGACGGGAAGCATCTGTCTTGATACAACAATTACAAGAGGATATCGAGCCGATTGAAGAATTTCGTTTGGTCAGCAAACTGAGTGGTGCGGGTATTGTAGTGAGAACTCTTGAAACTCCAGAGACCAACAAAGGCTGGATGGGCTTTCAAAAGAAGGGTGTGTGGCAGATTGCACAATGTTTGGAGGCTGACAATATTTCACCCTATCGACCAATTATTCGGCTGTCGATTACACCAACACAGGTAGGTTCCACAATAACGGCTGAATATGCACCACATGAGGATGTCCACTTGTTGAGCGTATTAGAATGGGTCGGAGGGGCTCTGTGTGTAATCGCAGGGTTGATAGGCAGTACAGCCAATCCCTTGGCTTTTACAGCGGTCTTTTTGGGTATTGGAATCGTTGTTTTACCAAGGTTTCGAGCACGGTGGAACTTTGAACGAGAATGTGAACGGGCCAGAGAAGCGTTGCAGTCGTTACCTTTAGACTGGGTGTTGCAAGAGGGTGAATAATTTGTATTTTTGGGTTGCACAGGGTAGAATATAGCCATCATATAGAGGATTACAATGTCACAGAAAACATCAAGTACCCCCAATAAAAAAGTCTATATACGCACCTTTGGCTGTCAGATGAATGTGTATGACACTGGCAAAATGAAAGCATTGTTGGCCAAAGACGGATACGAAGCCACCGAAGAGATGGAAGAAGCCGATTTGGTGATTGTCAACACCTGTTCGATTCGAGAAAAACCAGAATTGAAATTGCATTCGTTTTTGGGAGAAGCCCGAAAGATTAAACGTGAACACAAGCAAGACTTGCAGATTGCCATTTCTGGTTGTGTGGCCCAACAAGAAGGCCAGACTCTTTTAGAGCGCTACAAAGATGTCGATTTGGTTTTTGGACCCGATGCGGTACCAAACGTGCAACAATTGGTGAAAGCCTCTCAACAGTCTCAAGTCCTCGACACAGACTTTTTGGCTTCTGCGGACTATGTTTTTGCTGCCGAGATTGATCCGGATGCTGAACGACAAGTGGGTGCTTTCGTCACCATTCAAAAAGGGTGTGACAACAAGTGTACCTTTTGCATCGTCCCCACCACTCGAGGCCAAGAAGTGTCTCGTTCTTCGGCGGAAATCGTCCAAGAAGTACGTGAATTGGTCGCTAAGGGCATCAAAGAAATCACCCTGATTGGCCAAAATGTAAATTCCTATGGTCTGAAAGTGCCCGGTGAAAAGAACTTTGCCCAATTGCTTTATGCGGTTGCTGATGTCAGTGGTGTGGAGCGTATTCGATATACCACCTCTCATCCTCGTGATATGGGTGAAGATGTTTTTCAGGCTTATCGAGACTTGCCTCAACTGACCAGTCAGTTGCATTTGCCTGTTCAGTCCGGTTCTTCCAGAGTATTGAGAAGAATGAAGCGCTTCTATACCCGTGAGCGGTATCTGTGGGTGGTTGACCAGTTGCTCAATGCCAGACCCGATATGGTTCTCAGTACGGACTTCATTGTGGGGTGCCCCGGTGAAACCGATGAAGAATTTCAACAAACCCTTAGTGTGTTACAAGAAATGGGCTTTCATTCTGCGTTGTCGTTCAAGGACTCCCCGCGACCGGTAACGCCCGCAC
>CAKZLX010000136.1 GCA_937127265.1 uncultured Pseudomonadota bacterium | reverse complement strand
TCCGCTTAAAATCTACGAGACGTGAGAGAAATTCAGCCAGTTGTTTGGTCATGTATGCTTCACAATCTGAGGGGTACATGGTCAGGCAATGTCGAATATTATCGGTTCTCAATTGCAAAAAATTTGGTCGTTTGCCAGCAGTGGACAGCATGTCAAAAATATCTTCAAGGTCTGAAAAGTCTTCTAGCAATGAACTTCGTTGAACAAACTCGGAGACATCGGCAATGGACAACAAATGGCATACCGTGGCTGAGAAGCTTTGACGTTCTTTGCCTGATAACAAACCAAATAAGTACAAGTGAAGTCTGGACAAGGGTGCTCTTTTTTCCTGCATCTCAGTCCATTTCAGGATAATATCTTTTGGTTCCAAAGAAGATAATACCGAATAAAAAACTGTTAATAACCGTTCAAAAACATCCTCGAAACGATCTAGATTTTTATATTGTGACAAGTATTCAAACAACTCTTTGGCCAATCCCTTCATACTTGAGGTGTCTTGTAAATCGACTTCTTCCAAATATTCTACAGTGCTATTAAGAGTTTCTTTTCGAGCTTCTGTTAATAACCACATCCCAAATTCAACATCTTCGACCACCAATCTCGCAGGAAATAAACCCAACAAGGTTTCTCCAAGACTTTGCAACAAGGACTTGCCTGAAGCCAATAGTTTCTTCACCATTGCTACATGTTGTTTTGGATTGGATTGAATGGATAGCAACAATGGTTCATGGAAGACCGTCTCAATCAAGGACAAGGCAAACTGCTCTTGGGCATCAGTGACAAAACTGGCACCCTCAACAAAGGATACAAACTCAGCAGATAAACTCGGTAGCAAGTCATCTGATATCAGATGGTTCACAAACGGCAATAGATTTGGAACCGGTGCTGCAATCAATTGACACAATTCCTCCGCAAACTCGGCTTGTAAGGTAGTCGAGGGGATCTTGATCGCCAAGGAGAGTACCACCGCGGACAATGTTTGGACTTGTGTCGTTTTTGCATACTCCCAATCGATTAGCAGTTCACGCATCAGACCTGTGATACGGGCAGTTTGCGTCAACAGTACCGCTTCGTTTGACTGTGCTAGTGGCTTTAAAAGCAACATGTGACTATCGAGAGTCTTCACATTACAAGTACGTACAAATGCAATCTGCGTGAAGAACAGTTCAATGAATTTTTCAGGCGATGACATCACATGCTCAGCCATCCATTGATACCCGTACTCACGTGACTTCGTACGCTCACTTTGCATGACCAGAATCAAACGATCATCGTGTAAAACATCTTGCAAGGGAATCTGTATCAAGTATATCTCAACAATATCGGCAAAATTACCCCGTCCTTTATCTTGAACAAAAGCCTGAGAGATGTGCCCAAGGATGACTGGTTGCAAAGCGGTTTGGGTAACTTCTCGAATCGCAGGAACATTTAAGAGGTGCAACAACAATACCGACGTCCCCTCGTCAAAATCCAACGTTTGTTTAACTCCTGCAATCAGTTGGGGAACATAATGGGTATGATTGGTCATCTCGGTTAAAAATGGACGCAATTTCTGTTGGATCGTGGTGTTGTGACTGGTCAATATTCTTTGTGCATGATTATTGGTATTGCCAACCAATTCAGCTACTTGTTCCAAGGGCATTACTTGTAATACTTTTTCCAACAACCAATCGTGACCCGTATGATAATCATTTACGACCCAGGACTTATGGGTTGTATGCATATACCAGTTGCTCCAAACAGTATCGTACAAAGCATCCAAAACACGGAACATCTTGGCATGAATACGACCTTCTATCACCAAATCAAACAGTCCCATAGTTTGAGAATCTTGAGGATTACTCAACACTGAATCAGAGATCCACCCAACAACACGTTGCAAAATAGACTGGTTTCTTTCGTGGTCCAACAACAACGGCATCAGACCAGACGAAAATAAAGCCGACCGGGGAACCACTTCAATCAAATCAAGTATCAGATCATCACTTTCTTTTATAACATCGACTCTAACCGTTTGATGAGTAGTAATTCGGCTCCCCAATATCTGAAACAGTTTCTCAGAAGGACGTTGCAACATCTGCTGCACTTCTAAAGTGAGCCTTGATGTTGGGCCGGCAACAGTATTTTGTAACGACACTCGTTTTTGGTTTCGGGTAGGCCAAAAACGATCGGCATGTTTCACAAACTTTGTGGTCGGCAAACCAAACCACGTATACACCATTGTCTCGGCAAAATTAGGCATCGCTGTAACATAGTACTCTTGCCAAACATCAAACCGTTGAGCGAACAACTGGCTATCAGCAAAGGCATAGGTAAACAATACCTCTTGATATTGAGAAAGTTCTTTGTGGGTGAAGCGCCCTAAATATTGGTCAAAGACCTTTTGTAGATTACTTTTGGAAGAACTATCAAACCATTCCAACAATTCTGTAGTCACCCCTGCCGTAAGCGTTCGTTGATTGATGGTATGCTCTTTCATGCCTTCGGCAACAATGTTGGAGGGCAATTTCAGATACGACAACAATCCTGTAGGAGATACTTGGTACAACACACCTTGAAAATGGTTGTGTAGAATTGTACTCATCGATGTGGCAAAACTCACATTGTCTTTATACTCGACCCAAGCCGAGACCACGGTATCAACATTATTAAATACCGAATCAAAAGACATTTTTTGTATGGTCTGCAATACAAAATCGAATCGCTCTTGCTGTAACAATCCTGAAAGTAGTTCAAAGAATACCTCAGGATACTCTGCCAAAGCCAATTCTGGGATTCGTATTTGACAGACACTGGATTGCGGCTGGCGCAAACAGATATTCAACAACGGGACTGCATCGGTAATTTCAAACACAGATCGATCAATACTGTAATGATTATCATCCACAACACTATTTGGATTGGGAACACGCTGATGAACGACCCCACTTTGCAACAAGACCAATACTGCAAGATTCGCATCGTTCTTTTGTACGGCCGCCTGAGCGATTTGACTCTTGTGTTCTGGTGTAAGTTCAACAACCGACAACGCACGACTGGCAAACGCACGTACCGTAGGACTAGATGATTCACACAACAAGTCGACCCACCGATTCAATTGGGTTTGCGTCTTATGTTCTGTTCCTTGTGGCTCGGTCCCTATTTTTTGAAACAAGGCCTTCCGTGTTGAAGACATACATCTAAAGTACTGTGATGAATCCAAAAAGTATCTCGATGTCTGATTGGGATGACTGTTCCGACGTTGTCGAGAATAAATTGTTTCATGATAGAAGTCACCCAAGAAGTACCGTAAGACATAACTGAGTTGATTCAAAGGATTTGCGTTTTCCTCAGGTGTAGGAGCAGATAATGCTTCGAACAATCCATCCAATTCTTCGGATGGTGTACACTGCTTGAAACTTCTTTCCATCTTCAAGCGCAACATCCGCAAGGTCCGTTCACTTCCTGGTTTGATTGCAATCCACTGTAGTTCAAATTGATTCGATGAAAATTTAGCACTTAATAACGCGGCTGTTTTCCAATCTTTCAAATCGATGGCAGCACTGTGAATGTATCGCATACTACGAAAGTTTTGACTGCGCACCGCAAAAGAGTTCAACTGTTGACGAATCCTTTGCAACTTTGGTTGATCTTGTTGAACCCATGCATCCATGTAAGTTGCATATAAGGAATCCATGCTTTGCAAAGAATCTTTGCGCAACTCATATAATTGAATACCTTCTGTTTTAAAGACAACCTCTCGCTCAGAAAAGGCCTCATACAAAGTGACCGCTAATAATTTTCGCAACACCTTATTATCGGTGGTGCTTTGCAGTGTTGGAATATATTGGCGCACCAACCGTGGTAAAGCTTCAACAGTGACATTGTTAAATTGTGTAAATAAATTTCTCATCATGTTTTCCGTTTTTACATTTAAAAATTCTACATCCTGTGACGTTTGTTCTTGGTCATTCAGTCACATAAACCAATGCCGCGCTCACTGACACCAACAGTCCAACTATATCAAATCATTTGTAGTATGAAATCATAACCAATATGAAGTCTGTTGACACAAGTCGTTACCTTTTTTTGTCCAAATCCAATCCACTGCTTAAGGCTTTGAGGTAGTTGCTGCTTTCACTTCGACCACGGTAGATAAGGTTTCACTCTTTGGCATATAACACAGAGTATCCTTACATCCTTGGTACCGCACTTTCACTTCAGTCAAATACGTACCCACTGTGGCAGACTGTACAGGAACGGTCACCTGAATAGTTGAATCAAACACTTCACGCATTTCAGCAGGATTGGCAGGATCGGCAATCAAATTCCCCATTGGAAAAACAGGACTGGCAAAAGCCAAGCCTTCTTGCTTTAACGGCTCAACCGACATCATATCATGATACAAATGAAAACCTCTGGGAACAACAAAGGTAATCACCATGTCCTTTTGACTATCAACCGTCAGTTCCACCGGTTGAACTTCAACACGAAAAGGATTGGCTGCCCAGACCGTTGCTATCAATGTTAGTAGAAACATAAGACCTCACAATTTATCTATTGTATACTATAACC
>CAKZLX010000135.1 GCA_937127265.1 uncultured Pseudomonadota bacterium | reverse complement strand
GCCATTCCGATTCCAGAGGACACACAACGCTTGATCGATAAAGGTATCGCTGGAGAAATGACATCTTGTTCGAGTCATGAAGAATGGCAAGCCTTTCACACACTAACCACCGGCGGAGTTACACAGGTTCAACTCCAGCATATTAAGCACAAAACAAACAAGTCGACCCAATATGACAAATTAATTGCAGACCTTCGCCCCCTGTTACCAAAACATTTACAAAAACGCCTAATAACAACACAACTGGCTTATCTGCTAGGAGATTATGGCACTGTTGCAACCAATATCGGTGCGATCATAGAGGGTAGTCTAGCCGAATCAATGACCCAAGTTCTTCGAGGTGATTTTGGAATAGACATGCCAACCTACTTTAAACGATATGATCCAAATACCGGATCCTGCAAGATTGCAGAAATTGAGATCAATGGTTTCAGTGCTGTAATTGGAGATAGTAGTGAAGCCAGCAAAATCAGATGGAAAGCACCGATGCTCCACGAGCAACTCCGAGTCATCCCAAAGGCCGCCACCATCAAAACACTCTCCGTTCAACTGCCTCAAGAAGGTTGGGATTCTTTACGAACAATTGCATCAGAAATTGCAAGAATTCGTAATCCTGCGGCCCATGGGGAAAGACTATCTAAAGCACAAGCCGATTCGGCATGGACACAATTACAGGCTTGGTATGACTTCGGATGTGCACAGGCGATATTTAAGGTACAACAGTCAATCCCAAAATGGCCTCTGATTCCCCAAAATGCCTTACAACAAATTCATGAAGGATATCTTCAAAAACGAGATGCACAACAAGTCTTGGCAGAGCAATGGGTATCTCAAACGAAAACAACCTATACCCAATCACCCCGTCCCCTGTCTTTAATACAAGACACCAAGGCCTTACAATCATTACAGACAAGTTTGCAAACATTTAGTACCTGTAGCCATCCCACAGAATTTATCGATTTGCCGATCGATAATCAATTGCTCCATCAATTTGGCGATATATCAACGATGACCGAAGATATTGCACAATTAAAAGGAATCAAAAAGAATCGAAAGAATCTTCGCAGGCGTCTTTTTAAAAGTTTACGCGCACTCGGCACATCTTCCGAGATTCAGCAGACATACCATGACTTGGGAAGTATACTCAAAAATTCAACCGACACGACAGATTTTATGATTGCCTTACAACAGCGATTGAATAGTGGTTCAGTCGTATATCGCAACGACAAATCCAAAGAGCAACTTGAGCGTGCCCTTCAACGAATTGATTCCGATATACAAAAATTGTCACAATACGATCAAGTCTGGGCACTCAATTTACAACAGCAAATCGTGACAATCCTAAGCAAACTAGAGCTCCTTATCAACAAAAACACCCTGATGATTCAACAACAAGAAGAACAACACCAACGAGCATCAAAGGCTCAGCAGTGCGCCTCGAGAATCCATGCCAATCTACTCTCCGATCGCGATATCGTATGCACGTGTGGAGAACACGACATCTCTTTATTAGACAATGTGGACTAGTTAACGCCCATTCCTACTCGACTCCACAATCGGAAATCGGGGTGGTCACAAAGAAGTCATTGGTGGTATTATCGGTGTCTACCAATTGACCGCCCTCTGCTTTACGACGCAAAGATTCACCAGTGTAGGTGCCAGAAACAAACTGAAATCCACTGTCAATACTGGTATGTAAACGTTTAAAAGGTTCGCTATCGGCATCCATTAAAGATTCCATGGTGTCGATGACGTGTTCAAATGGAGTTATCCAAAGAGAACTACCGTCAATGCGATCTTCGTAGCCCTCTGCAATCGCTGCCTTATCGACAATTACAATCGTTGGTCCAAAAACAGTCACCAGCCAGTCGTATCCCGCTGAATAAAATATCGAATCCAGATTCTCTACAATCGGGTCGTCTTTATCCTGCGGACTGTCTTCAACAAAAGTTTCAAAATGAGCGTCAAAATGAGACAAAGAGGAGTATGGATGGTGATCCGAGGCATCTTGGGCAATCTTGATACACCCGTTTGGTGGAAGATAGCGATACGGTGAATCGACCGGTACTTGCCAGAGGTTTTCAAAATACAGGCTTTCGCTGTCATCTGCAAATGCATTGGGACCATAGCCACTGTTAATTTCACCGGCTAATCCATATACATCCCCAATCCCGATACCACCGATATCCAAAGTGTATTCACTGGTATTGCGCAACTGAATAAACTGGTCGGCATAATACCGTTCAATCCCCTCAGTCGGAATACTACCAGCGTAATACACCTCTTCAATCTTCAAATGCCCGATAGGTGACTGCGGCTCTACAATCGTTTCATTCGGTTCCACACAAGCAAACAAAAGTGTCAATACCATTTACGCTCCCTTGAACATATCGAGTATAGAATAATCGACAGGGTCTTTCAATCGGCTGGCTCACTAACTTCTGTTGATTGTATACCGTCCATCCCAATCTATAGGCATTCGGTTAGGTGCCTTTTCGAGTACTGCGACGAATGTACCGTTCAGCATCACGTATTCCTTGCTCAAACAGTTTGGTGGCGCGCTTGGTCGATGGAATAATCGCTCCCCACCATGGTGGAGTCAAACGCCTGGGGTTGATCTTCATCCGGGGGTCGAAAAAGAACGGACTCACCCGCAAACAGGTCTGTCCAACTTTTGGATTGTTGCGTGTAAACCCACCATCCAAACAACGCTGTCCGCGAAACTCGATGGATGGATATTTCAATGAAGGCAAATGACAACTGGCACGAATCGCCTGTAATAAATCTTCCACATCAGTAAATTGATTGATCAAATGATTGCCAAATGGACGAAGTGTGGTCACCGAAATGTGGACCCGCTCTCCAATTTTGGGGAGGGTTTCAGCATCGACAAATTGGGTCAGAAAGGAGGTGGCAAATTGCTTGAGCATCGTGGGGTGACTCAAAATGTTCTTTCCACGATGAGGTGCCAATAGTTCCGTTGCCGTATCCTGAACCAATCGCATATCAACACCACTGGCTAACAACACCGACAAACCTGCTCCCGCCGAGGCCCCCGCAAAGAGTATCTCATCGGTCAGTCCCGCTTGTTGAAAGACATAAGCCACACCCGTCTGGTAAAAATTGAGGGTACCACAGCCCGCAAAGGATAAAGCATCAAAAGTCATCTTGTCCGTCCAGCATGGGGTTCGATGTTCAAGTATAACGGAAAATCGATGAGAACGATATGTTTCTGGGGCAATCGCCGACTAGATGTTGAAATCTGTTTTATTGCCCCGATAGCAGTGAGAGAACATCGTCGATAGATACAAACTATTGCCGTTTCAAATCCAATGTCGAACACCACTCCCGAATTTCATTTCGATCTTGAGTACTAACAGAACCATGATCAAATGTGTTTGCATTGTCAAATGGAGGCGGCATCAGCAATTCATCCAGTGGATAATTTTGGAATTGCTCTGTACATTGGGCACGATGACAGGTTGTACAGGTATTTTGGATATCAGTCGTATGTGGCTGATCAAATTCTTCCCCAATAATTTGATAGGGTCCTTGACCGGTCATTGGAACCAAGGGCTCTGACGGTTCATCAGGATTTTGTAACTGTGATGTGGCCGGTGTATGCAAGAATGGTCCGGCCATATGACACTCCTGACATTGATCAGATGCAACAATGTTCGGCCATTCCCACGCCTCATTGTACCCCTCTTCACTGGGCGTTGGAATATCGGTATCATCA
>CAKZLX010000134.1 GCA_937127265.1 uncultured Pseudomonadota bacterium | reverse complement strand
AACGAGAATCCTTGGTGATGGACGGTAGAGATATCGGAACGGTGATCATTCCAGATGCTGAACTCAAAGTATTTGTGGATTGTGATGTGGATGAAAGAGCGCGACGTCGCTATTTGGAATTGCAAAAGAAAGGCGAGTCGGTACAATTGGTCGATATTCGTCAAGATTTGATTGAACGTGACTTTCGAGACCGCAATCGAAAGATTGCCCCCTTACAACAAGCTGCAGATGCTAAATTGCTCGATACAACAAACCTCTCGATTGAAGAGGGAATTACGAAAATTGTGAATTGGGTACAAGCACTCGTATAGTCCACTCTGTCGAACTTTTAGCCAAATAACCTCAATTAGAAACAAGGCTCCTTCTTCGGAATGGGGTCTTTTTTCTTGCCAAAGGGATCTTTTTTGTATTACTATTGACATGTCAACTGTTGACGCGTCAACTTAAAATACAAGGAATAACAATGGCTCCCCAACATTTACTTGTCAAATCCAGTCCAATCATCGCCAAACCTTTTGTGAAATGGGTGGGTGGAAAACGTCGAGTTCTCCCAGACTTGTTGTTGTCTTTACCAACAACCTTTGATCACTATTATGAACCATTTGTCGGTGGTGGTGCTTTGTTTTTTCACTTGCGTTCGCTCAACTTGTTGGATGATCACAAGATTACCTTGTCTGATATTAACTTGCGTCTGATTCGAACCTATCGAGCGATTCGGGATGATGTGGATGGTGTGATCGAGCGATTGGAGCACCACAAGAAAAATCATTGTCGTGATTACTTTTATGGTGTACGCGATGTGAAAGTGGATGCCTATCAAAATGATGCTGATGTCGCCGCTTGGTTTATTTATCTGAACAAGACCGCATTCAATGGTCTCTATCGGGTGAATAAGAAGAATCGTTTTAATGCACCGATGGGTAAATATAAGAACCCTGCGATTTGTGATGCCGCTAATCTTCGAAATTGTCATACGGTTTTACAAACTGTGGAATTACTACACACCCCCTTTGATAAAGCTCCTATAGATGCCAAAAAAGATGATTTGGTCTATTTTGACCCTCCTTATGTCCCTGTTTCTGCAACATCATCTTTTACTTCTTATACCAATGAAGGTTTTGGTTATGAAGAGCAAGAACGATTACGCGATGTGGCATGGATGTTGCGTCGAAAAGGGGTGAATGTGATGTTGAGCAACTCCGATCACGATTTGGTTCATGATTTGTATCAGGATTTTGATGTCCGTCAGATCAAAGTTGGTCGTGCAATCAACTGTAAAGCCGGTTCTCGTGGTAAAGTGGGTGAAGTAATTGTCACCTAATCTGTATGGCCGATGAGAAAGCATATTGAGAGTATCGGAATTCCAGTGAAAGAAAAATATTGGGGTCGCACATCGACATCCGACTGCGTTACTCTATAATTATAGAAGACTTTGTTTTTCAGATTTGGAGTAGTGTCATGCGTGTCATGCTGATTAACCCACCCATCGATTGTGTATTGGAAGAAGGACACGTAAGTCCCGTGACCCAGTATCTCTTCTATAATTCAGCACCGCTTGGTATTTTGTATATCGCTGCGATGTTGGAAAAACATGGGCATGAAGTTTCGGTGATTGATGCCGCAGCAGAATTGTTGAACGTTGAATCGACTACGACTCGGGTTCAAGAGTGGCAACCCGACGTAATTGGTATTGGCTCTTTCACGGTCACCTTTGATACCACCTGTCGGTTAGCCGAGAAATTAAAGCAAGAGATGCCTACAGTTCCGATTGTTTTAGGGTCCTATCACGTTACTTTGGTTCCTGATGAAGCGATGTCTCACCCTGAGTTTGACGTTGGCGTGATTCATGAAGGTGAATTTACCATGCTGGAATTGGTGAACTATTATGCCGAACACGATTTTGACGACATTTCAGGCTTTCCAGAGATTGAAGGCATCGTCTATCGCCGACCCGATGAATCTTTTGAAACAGGGTACGAACTGTGTTTTACCAAAGCCCGTCCAAAATTTAAAGATTTAGACCAGTTGCCCAAACCAGCACGACATCTGATCCCTAAAACAACCGTTTATAAGCCGATCCCAATTGACAATCACGGAATGCCCAAGTATTCGATGATTACTTCTCGTGGCTGTCCTCACCTCTGTGCCTTTTGTCAAAAGTCTCGCACGGGGTATCGTTCACATTCTGCCAAGTATGTGGTGGATGAAATGCAAGAGTTGGTTGAAGTACACGGTGCCAAAGATATTGCCATCGTTGACTCTTTGTTTTGTGCCAACAAACGACGTGTCCATGAAATCTGTGATGAGATTTTGGCAAGGGGGTTGGAAAACAAGATTTCTTGGACTTGTTCAAGTCGAGTAGAAGTCGTTGATAAGCCGTTGCTTGCCAAAATGAAAAAGGCAGGCTGTTGGCGTACCCGATTTGGGATTGAGTCGGGTCACGATGAAGTACTTGATTTTATTTCCAAGGGTATCACCCAAGATAAAATTCGCTCGGCAATTACCGCAGCACACGAAGTTGGTTTGCGTCCGAAGGCATTCTTTATGGTCGGTCACATGCCGGATACTCGAGAAAGTATCTTGGAAACAATTCGGTTTGCCAAGTCGATTCCCTTGCACGATATCACTGTCCAAATCAATACGTTACTTCCTGAGACACCTCAGTTGGATATCTGGAATAAAGAAGGACATAAATGGGGTCGGATCGTCAGTTCCACCAAAAACGAAAAGAGTTTTTGGGAACCAACCTTTGTTCCTTGGGGCTTAGAGTCCGATGACTTGATTGATTTGCACCGACAGTTTTATCGCGAGTTTTATTTGCGTCCAGTTGTACTGCGCCGCCATTTAGAATCGATTCAAAGTGTTGAGGATGTGATGAAGTATGTGGAGGCTGCCAGTCTCTTTACCTTCTTGTTCTTTGATTTAGACCCCGATGAAGTCACCCAAACGGTCAAAGAAAAGTTGCCATCGACCATCCGAAAGCCATTATCAGGTTTGAAACGCCTCTTGGTTCGCGCCTAATTGAATTTTGTATGGCATGGGCTTGGATTTCGTGGAGTGTGTTGGTACTGATATTTTCTTGTGTTGAGTCCGAGAAAGATTGGGGCACACTCTACAAAGACAATCCCAAGCAAGTCCTCTTTGAACTGCAACAGGTAGAGAACCCCAGTGAACGACTTAGTATCGTTCAAGGGTTACAACAGCAATTTCCTGGAGAGACCGAGGTGCTGTGTGAGATTTTAGATGTACAAGCACAAGAGTATTGTATCGAAAGAAACCGTCGACCCCACTTGTGGATGCCCCTCAAAGAATCATCAGAATCCGCATCAGCAAAGTCAAACGAGAGTCCGTCGGGAGTGGTCACCACTTGTACCGATGTCGCTTGTCGAATAAGAGAGGCGGTCCCATTTGCCTATCGGGGACAAGTGACTGTGGTATCCGATATATGTTCAGCACAATCAGCCACCAGTACCCATGAATGTTTGTTTGCCACTGCGGAAAAAATTGTTTCTGAAAGGGGCGTACGCAAATATGACCTGGCGGTGGAAATTTGTGATTTGGCTCACTCTTTTAGTGGAAACTGTCATAACCATCTGATTCAGCAATTGGCTAAAAATGCACCTGATGCCGATAGTGTATCAAAGTGGGAAGGTATTTTTTCTGCCCATCGAGCGATTGCGACAACTTGGGGGTGGCGAGATGCTAAGATGAAAGTCCAATTGCAACATCGTCTTTGGTCCGAATCTTTGGGCGTATCTTATGCAGGTGCCGATAGAATTGTTGGCAACCCATTGGACATCGTTCCCATAGAATATCACAGTCATGTCTACAGTGCGGCGGCCTGGAGAATGTTCCAATTGACAGAACCAACACAGCATACGTTAGCCGAGTGGGTAGAGCAGCTTATGCAATCTCTGCAAAAGCGTCACCAAAAATCCGAGAGCATCGATCAGCAACGAAAATTTCGAGCGGCATCGAACCTTTGGTCTGCAGAGACAGCTGAAACAGATGTGGTTGTGCCATATTTGAGTACCAGTCAACGTCTATCCAGTCCAGATGCGGGCACGGATATAACCATCGCCATCTTGGAGGCAATTGCTCGGCACCCACCGGTAGAAATAAGCATCTTGGAGGCAGGGGTAGCGCATGATCAAGAGCTGGTGCGTCGAACGGCTACCCGTTTATTGAGTCTCTTACCAACCGATAAAGATTGAAAAAAGCCACACTGTCGGTTAGATCGCTAGCATGTCAGGCAAAAATACCGATAGTTCTGGACAAAACAGGGTGTGGAGAAGCACAGTATGGATCGTACTGGTCGCTCTATTGATTCGACTGGCGATTATTGCTTGGATGCCCGATGCCTATCAATTTGATGCTTATCAGCGTTGGGCAGGACGAGAGCATCTCTATATTCAAGTGTGGCTTCCGGCAACGCAAGTTTTGGTGTGGTTGGTCGGTAAGTTGGGTGGGACGGCTTTGGTTTTACGAGTGGTCTGTGCTGTTTTGGGCGCCATTACAATTGGGATGGCATTTCAACTGGCCTATTCGATGTTCTCTGTGGTTCAGTATGCGTCGAAAGATCAAGAATCCACAACAGACAACCACCTAGGTTCCAATTTCTGGCTATGGTCGATTCCACTGGCTCTTTTTGGTCCTTACGTTGTTTGGTCTGCGGTTCCCTATCAAGAGTCGACCTTGTTGTTCTTTTTGTTTTTGGGACTGTTGCTGCACAAACGTTCCCCCTATTTGGGAGATGTGGCTATCGGTGCCTTGGCGTTGGTGCGCTATGAAGGATGGCCACTGATTATTGTCCATTGGGTTCTGCGTCGCAATTGGAGAGCGGTTTTGTTTTCGAGTTGGGGCATGTTGTTGTGGTTGGCAATTCGTCATTTTGAATGGCTTGAACCCTACATGGCTTCTCCAGATACTTTTTCTGACTGGAATGAACTGTCCGAAAACCTCACCCCACGTCGGGCGAGACATTTGTTTCGACAGTTGTGGTTGATGTTTGATTCTTCTGGGGCGGGATGGTTTTTATTGGCTGCAATACCAATGCTGACCCGTTGGCGTCAGTGGACCTATACCCAATGGATGCTTTTCTGGGCAT
Source organism: uncultured Pseudomonadota bacterium (assembly GCA_937127265.1). Classification (GTDB taxonomy): domain Bacteria; phylum Myxococcota_A; class UBA796; order UBA796; family UBA796; genus CAJWHX01. The sequence continues at coordinate 9,722 of CAKZLX010000134.1, read as the reverse complement.
TTTGGGGTCAATGTGCGGCGTTGGGAGGGTGGTTGTTTTCTTTGGGGATTGCCTTTTCCAGAATGATGGTATTACCGGTGATGTTGCTGGCTCCCTTTTCGATCGTTGGGTTTGCTTGGGCGGGGAAGCGTTTGGTTGGTGGAGTCCAAAAGATATATTGGCTTACAATCTTGGCGTTGTGTGGGTGGACTCTTCGAGATGTCTACATTGATATTGAGGCCTTTAATAAACACAACCGTTGGGAACGGGCTTTGGTCGATGACATTGAAGCTTGTGAGGGAGATGTGTGGAGTATTTATCCACGTATCCACAATGGACCACGTTCAAGACACGATGGATGCGAGGTGGTACAAGGGCTGACCAATCTTCGGGTTGGCGAAGAGTTTAGTTGTATCCCTTGGATGTGGGGTGGACCGACGGCAACCTTAGTGGCCTCTTGGGATGATGAAACTGACCAGTATGAAATTGAGCGGGTGTCGGGTACACCATCCAAGACCTGTCCCTATTGACGCCAGTCACCAATCCTCATTGTCATATCTGTATCTTTTAGTCCACGATACCCCAACTGCCGAGCCAAGAGGCCGCAAATTCTTTCAATATCTTGGCAATCTTTCTCGATGACAGGGTGGGGGGCTGTTTGTGTACCAGGGATGCGTTGTGCCAAGGCATCTTGATTGAGGTGGGGCAGTCCACAAAATTGACGTAGGGTGTCCCAGTTGAATTCTGGGTGTAAAAAGTCTTCATACCGAAGGACTTTAATATTGGGGTCTTCTTGATGAGAAAGCAATTCCTGTGTTTGCTTTTGCCAGATTTTGGCAAATGGTGTCACTTTGCTGACCAAGCCCTTAGGCCAACGATACATCCACTGATTGCCTTTATAGGAGCGCCAACAGTCCCAAGGGTTACGCACCAAAATCAAAAACTTGGCATCGGGGTAGAGCCATTGTAGATAGAAAAGGTCTTCCAGAGACAGTCGCACAAACTTGATACCGAAGCGTTGTTTACCCATCTCGCTAGCGGTTTGTTTGAACAGTCGATCAAGCATTGCACGATGGGCTTCTTGCATGGCTTGCATAGGAGGGTACCAATTGGCAATGAAAAAATTCTCGGGATGTTGTCGGATCTCTTGATGGTCTAGGAAATGTCGGGCTTGTGGCCAGTTTTGTTGAGTCAGTGCCATCGCTGAACGACTGAGAGATTGGATGAGATTGCAATCTGCATAGGGTTCTCCCCATACTTGAATGCTGTCATCGGTTACCAATGTGCGTTGCAAGACGGTCGAACCAGAACGCCAAATCGTGGAGAAGATGAAAACAGGTTGGTCACCAGAAGGGAGTGATTTGAGTGGAAAACGTTGTTGAATAGTCAAAAATGGATTGTGCATTCTACTCTCTCTCTGTCTAAGAAATCATCTTCTGTGGTGTATCACAATCAAAATGGTCGCCCAAGATGAATAGAGTAGATAATTAGGATGTAGACTTGTTTTGGAGGAGAAATGTTGGTTGTTGATGCGATTGCCCAAGCATTACAAAATCGCGGTGTGCGCTATGTGTTTGGTATGCCAGGTGGGGCTACTGTTCCACTGATGGCGGCTCTTGATCGGGTTGGGGTCGAGTTTGTATTGGTTCGTCACGAAGGTTCTGCAGGGTTTATGGCGGATGCTATTTTTCAACGAACAGGACACTTGGGCGTCTGTGTATCTACTTTGGGTCCAGGGGCCACCAATTTAATTAGTGGTGTTGCCCAAGCATTTACCGAACGTTCAAAAGTATTGGCGATCGTTGGACAGTGTGAAGATGACTTGCGTCCAACCTACACCCACCAAATTATTGATCAAGCGGCGATGTTTTCTCCGATTTGTCATGGGTATCATCGCTTAAGAAGCTATCAACCCTCAAGGCATTTGTTCAATATTTTTCAAAGTGTGGACAGTATCGATGGACCGGTGGTCATTGAATTGAGTACTTCGGTTTCGAATGCTGCGTCCGAACCTGTACCTATCATCACTACACCCTCCTATGGAGTACCCTCTGTCGAGCAGATTTGCCAAAGATTAGAACGGTCTACTCATCCGATTATTGTTGTTGGAGCAGAATGTTTATCATTGGAAACATCCCAAGCGATCAATACACTGGCCAGACAATGTCATATTCCAGTGTTTACGACTTATCGTGGGAAGGGGATGATCGATGAGCGAAGCGATTGGTCACTGGGGGCGATCGGTTTAAGTCCAGTGGTTGATGATTTACAACAAGCATGGATTAACCAAGCAGATGTCATTGTGTTGATTGGTTTTGATATGGTGGAAATGCGTCCCAATTGGCTAGATGGTTGGGGCACTGATGCGGATGTGATTTCGATATCGCAAAAGGGACAACCCGATATACCACACTCTTTATATATAGATTGGCGAGGTTCTATCCAAAAGGGGGTAGAGACTTTGGTTGGCAATTTAGCCACCGACTGGACTGCCAAATGGAGGGTTGAAGAGGTTGATGCCCAAAAGAAGACAGTGCAACAGATTTTTATCGATACCAGTTTGGAAGGGTTGAATCCAGCAGGGGTAATCAAACAGATTCAACAATCCTTACCTGAAGATACTGTGTTGTGTTTAGACGTGGGGGCGCATCGCATTACCGCCAGTCATGTTTGGAAGGCTCGAATTCCAAGAATGATTCTGCAATCCAACGGATTTTCCTCGATGGGGGTAGGTTTGCCGATGGCGATTGCAGTGGCTTTACAGGAACCGAAGACACCAGTCTTGGCATTAACTGGGGATATGGGACTGTGGATGAGTTTGGGCGAACTAGGCATCATTCAAGAAAGGGGACTGCATGTGATTGTGGTTTATTTGTCAGATTCTGCCTTGAGTTTGATCGAACTCAAACAAGAACGATCCGCTACCCCCAAACAAACCGGTGTACGGTTTCGAAATCCAGAAACGGTATCACTGGCTAAGGCTTTTGGTGGACGAGGTGTGGTTTGTGAGACACTTCAATCTGTTGATCGTGCGCTTGAGTATGCCAAACAACACCCAGGACTACACTTGATTGAAATTCAAATCAATCCACGTTATTATCGGGCGCAAATGTAGGATACTATGCTCTTTAATTCGAAGATTTTTGTCAGTTTCATCGTCTTTACCTTGATGGTGTACTATTGGCTTCCCGATCGTTGGAAAGTCTATTTTTTGTTGGTCATGAGCTATGTGTTCTATGGTTTTTGGGATCCGTGGCTTTGTTCGTTGATTGCTCTCAGCACAGTGGTCGACTTTTGGTGTGGTAAAAATATCGCCAAGCATCGTGGAGACAAGCAAACCCAGAAACGTTGGCTATGGGTTTCATTGGCAACCAACCTTGGGATTTTAGGATTTTTCAAATACTATGATTTCTTTGTTTCCGAGTTTGTCTTGGCGGCCAACTGGTTGGGCTGGGGGTTGAATCCCGACGACTATCTATTGCATTTGCTATTACCGGTGGGGATTTCCTTTTACACTTTTCAAACCATGGCTTATTCGATTGATATTTACCGTGGAGACATTGAAGAACCGGAGACTGACTTTTCTCGTTTTGCACTGTATGTCGCTTTCTTCCCTCAGTTGGTTGCTGGACCTGTTGAGCGCGCACCACATCTTTTGCCCCAGTTTTCTCAACCATTTCGATTGAACGTGGACATGGTTCGTGAAGGGTTGTTCCTGATTTTGTTGGGGTTCATCAAAAAAGTAGTGGTTGCCGATCGCTTAGCGATGGTCATTGAACCTTATTATGAGAATTTGGCGACCAATGGTGTCGATGCCGCTTTGTGTATGTTGTTGTTTACTTGTCAGATCTATGTTGATTTCTCTTCTTATTCTGACATTGCGATCGGTTTGGGACTGTTGTTGGGCTATCACATCCGTCCAAATTTCAATTTGCCGTTTGTGGTTCCTTCTATTCCTGAACGTTGGCGCCGTTGGCATCTTTCGATGAGTCATTGGTTTCGAGATTACATCTTCATTCCGTTGGGCGGCTCGCGTCAAGGAACCGTGCGCACACAGATCAATATTATGATCATCATGTTTTTAAGCGGTCTTTGGCATGGTGCCTCCAACAATTTTGTGGTTTGGGGACTGGCAAATGGTGCCACGATGGTCTCTCATCGTTTGTTAAAAAGACCACTGCGAGCCATTTCAGCACTGTTTGGTCAAAACTCATTCACCAAAGTAGGGTATTACTATTTGTGTTGTTGGAATACCTTTTGTACGATTGCCACCATCAACATTTTCTTTCGCTGTCCCACTTGGGACTCGGCCACCAGTTATGTCGAGGCGATATTTTTATCTGGATTCAGAGATTACACGGATGCACTGACAGGTGTTCGTGACATTCCAGTTCCTATCTTTGATGCTTTTGGTTGGGTGTTGGCTGTATTTGCGGTTCATGAAATGCAACGCTATCTCAATTTGAAAGAGAAGATTTTGGACTCATGGAGCATTTGGTCGATTGTTTGTCTCGGTATGTTTTGGACCGTGTTGAGTTTTGGGATCTCTGGACCACAGTTCATTTACTATCAGTTTTAGTAAAGATAATTGAATGAAAATTGGCTTCAAAAGCATCTGAAACGGAGAACGCATTACGGATAAACTTTTCTCCAAGACAATCGAATTGATATTGGTTATAGTGAGTATGTGAGTTTGTTCGAAAAATAGTGTAAGGTAGTACTTAACTTTTTCGTTAGAACGTCCGAAAATAAAACGATCTGTTTTATTGTTAGTAGAGTTAAGGAGAAATTATGACGATGATGATGTCCGTTCGGACGAACACTGCGGCATTGAGTGCAATCAATAATTTGAACACCAATCAAACGGCTCTGACCAAATCTCTAGAGCAAATCTCTAGTGGTTTACGTGTGAATCGTGCCGCTGATGACGCTGCTGGTATGGGTGTAATTGTCCGTATGGAAACAGAAAACACTTCAATGAAGCAAGCAATCCGTAACACCAATGACGGTATCTCTTTGGTTCAAACTGCAGAAGGTTCTCTTGAGCAGTTGAGCAACATCTTGATCCGTTTCCGTGAACTGTCTGTTCAAGCATCAAATGAAACCTACACTTCTACTGACCGTGGAATGATTGGTACTGAGATGACTGCATTGATGAACGAATACAAACGTATCACTACATTGTCTAACTTCAACGAGCAAAAATTGTTGAATGGTTCTGGTACTGTATCTATTCAAGTTGGTATCGATGGAACATCAAACGATGCTATCTCTATCAACATGAACAACTTGGCCACCACAATGGGTGCTATGGCTTCTTTGAACGCTGTGTTCGGTACTGTAACTGGTGGTACTGCTTCTACTGCTGCGGGCGCAACTGCTAACTTGGCATCTTTGGACAAATCTATCAATGATTTGTCTACTCGCCGTGCGACTCTCGGTTCTCTTCAAAACCGTTTCGAAAATGCATTGGCCGAAGCTTCTACTTACAGTACGAATATCACCGCAGCCCAAAGCCAAATCTTGGATGTAGATTACGCTTCTGAATCAGCAAACATGACTCGTTACCAAATCCAATCTCAAGCTGGTGTTGCTGCTTTGGCTCAAGCAAAAGCGATTCCTCAGTCAATCATCTCTTTGCTTAGCTAAGTCTAAGTCCAGAGAGATCCCAAAATGTAGCATAAGAAAAAGTTACAAATTGGGAGATTGGACAGAACTGTTAACAGTTCCATCAAAGCCGGTGTTTACATCGGCTTTCGTTGTTTTTTGTTACACCATCCAGAGTGCAAATCGGTTACAACAAGTGTCATGAGAGAAACGATTTCGATTGCAGAAACCAAGGTGGCCGTTCGTTTGGTCTATGGGCTGATGGTTGTGCTGATGATTGTGTTTGGTGGTTTGTCTACTTGTTATCACCCCAATGCGACGATGGTACAATATGGTCGTGAAACATCGCATCCTTGGATTGTTGAAAAGATTCGTCGTTTAGATATGACTGAACGTCGGGCGCATCACGATGGAAAGGGGAAGATTATTTGGTTGATTGGTTCTTCGTTGGTCCGCGAATCTTTTGATGAACATTGGTTGAATGATCAATTGGCAATTCGAGATGCAGAGTATCGGGTGATTGAATTGGGTATGGATCAGGCGAACTCAGCATTGGCCTATGGGTTGATGAAGCAGGTCGACTTACAGCAAGGGGATCTGGTGCTACACAATTTAGCCCTCAAAGCCTATATTGGAGATTGGTTGGCGTTTAGCAATCTCCCCCATTATCAAATGATGGAAATTTTTGAAGCCTCTGATTTTTGGGAATTACCTGAATGGACATTGGCTGATAAATTGGAGCAAGCATCCGCCATACCCTATAATTTTTATGCCCAACACAACAGTTATACCAATGGATTGACTTGGTGGTTTATTCATTTGGTGGAAGGTGAACGACCACCCAAACGAGGTCCACAACACTATTGGACACACTACAAAAATAAGAAAGCCCAGTTTCAACCACCCAGTCCCTCATCTCGCCATTATATTGGTGCCGATCGTTTACGGTTTGACGACCAGCAAATTAACCGTTGGGGTTGGGAAAAGATTCGTACATTGGCGGATGAGAAAGATGTTGAACTGGTGGCTGTATTTTTGCCACCACGCCAACAGTACATGGCGGAAATGGTTCATCCAGAAGCTTATGCACAGTTTGTGTCTTATTTAGAAAGGTTGGATCACCCGTTGGCTTATTTCCCACAATTGCCCGAAGACAATTATTACGATCTGATTCACCCCAACAAAGCTGGTCGTGCAGTGCAATCCCAATACTTGATGGAATGGTTGTCTCATAGCAAAACCGGACAGATGCCCGAACTGACTTGGTCGATTCCCGATTATCACTTTACCACGCCTTAACGATTCAATATAAGGATACCCATGGTTGATTTTGCTTTGCAATTGGAACAGTTGACGACACCAATCTTGTCCAATTCTGAAATTCGGACATCCGATTTGATTGCCTTGTTGCGGCAGGTCGTTGTGGATACAGAAACGATTCAATCTTTGATGCAGGTTGATGAGTCCCACCCTTATGGACGTCGGGTGTTGTTGAATCATCCCAAACTTGAAGTGATGGTGGCGACTTGGACGCGTGGAGTTCCTTGTGCACCTCATGATCACCACGACTCTCGTTCTGCGATTCGGGTTTTACAAGGACGGTCTCACCACCGAATGTTTCAATGTGCCAATGGGAAATTGCGACAAACGTTGTCCGAGCGAAAAACAGCCGATGAAATTTTGTTGTGTCCACCTTATCAGATACATGCGATGGGTGATGATGGTGCTGATCAACCTTTGGTTACCTTACATGTCTATGCAGGCTCGATTGACAACATGGTTGTATACGGTGAGTCTGAAACACTGATCGTGAGTGGTGCTTGTGGGGCTTGGATACCTGAATCTGACTTGGATGTGGTAGCACGGACTGAAGGACATGTCTTGCGAGATGCGATCCCAATTCTCTGACGCACTGTTATTGTGGGTTTGGCACCTTGATTTCCAATTCCAACTTTTGAATCTCCAATGCCCGTAGTGCACTGGCTTTGCAAGTGGCCAAGGTTTCTGGTTTGGCAAAGAATGTTTTGGCTTTATCGGTAAATAAAGGGAGAGTTTTTCCCTGTCCCATCTCAAGACAGTTGGCTTCGAAGGATGCGCGGTCGGTTGAGGTGACGGTGTTTTTTAAAGCACTTAGGAAACCTTTGGTATTTTCATCTGTGGCGACCACCGAATCGGCATTTTTATTGATGTTGTCTGCTAATACACCACCACCATATTCTGTATAGAGGGCATCAAGGGCTTCTTTTTGTTCGAAACGCAGTTCAATAAGACGTTCTTCTGGCGTTTGCAGTTGGGCTTCAATGGTGTCACAAGCCAAGAAATTAAAAAGAAAATACATCATGATGGCTCCGATAACATAAAGGGTGTGAGACTGGGGTGAAGTAGACTACCCCTAGGGATTGAATGTAAGAGAATTTGTTGCAAGGGTTGATGTTTCGGTTGCGATAACCAGTCATTCCAATCAATAGTCATAGTTATGGTATCTACGGATACAGAGTGTAACATTTTTTCATAGATCATTGGTTCGGGACAGCCCAGGATTAGGGTTGTGGCTTGGTGGATAAAGGTATTGATAATGTTTTGGCTGGTTGTGGCTTGTAAGAATAGCATTTCGATGCGTTCGGGAAACTCTTGGGCATCTTGCTTCAGCATCCAAAAAGGCGAGATCGGTTCTGGGATTGGATTGTTGCCAATGGAACCTTGCTTGAACATGGTCATCCAATCTTCATCGAATGGTGGTGCTGAAAATTGGTTGTCGCCCAAAAATAAGATTTCAAGGGTCGCCCATCGCTCGTGAATGCTGGTGGGTAAGGTTTGGATTTGGTTGTGACCCAAAGACAGTTTGCGCAGTTTGGATATCTGTCCAATGTTGGTGGGTAAGGTACTGAGGTTGTTGTTGTCCAAGTACAGTTCTTCTAATCCATCAATGTTGGCCAGGCATTTTGGTAGATGAGACAGGGGAACGTTGGAGAGATCCAAGACGGGAACGACAAGGTTGCTTTTGGATAGTGCATGTAGTCCTGTTAACGGATCTCCGTTGTAGACCCATTGCCCAAATTGGTTCACAAAGGGATTCATGCGTCGATGGGGGGTGATTCAGTGGCGTCGACAATGGTAGCGACCGTACAGTCACCGGTGACATTGACCACGGTACGGGACATATCTAACAATCGATCTACCCCAAAGATGATCGAGAGTCCCATGGTCATTTCTTCTGGTGATAGTCCGATACTTTCCAATACAATCACCAACATGATCAGCCCAACCCCCGGGACACCTGCAGTTCCGATGGAGGCTAAGGTGGCGGTCAGTACAATTGTCAATTGATCGGTTAGTGTGAGGTCCAGTCCACAGGTTTGGGCAATAAACATTGCGGCCACACCTTGATAAAGTGCTGTACCATCCATATTCACAGTGGCACCAAGGGGAATGACAAACCCAACCACATCTTTGTCTAAGTTGAGTCGTGTTTGACAACAGTCCATGGTGACTGGCATAGTGGCTGAAGATGACGACGACGAAAAAGCCAATAACTGTGCGGGAGCAATCGCTTTGAAGAATGACATTGGGTTGTGCTGGCTGAAACTCTTGATCAAGAGTGGATAGACACCAAAGGCCAATAGTCCCAGTCCCAATAAAACGGTCATGACGTATTGCCCCAAGATCACCAATACATCCCAACCCAACTTGGCACCAGTAGACAACAACAGGCAGAAAACAGCCAACGGTGCCAATTTCATTAAGCCCTGCACAATTTGAATGACCACTTGGGTGAGACCCTCAAAGACCTCAACCAACAACAGGCGTTGTTTATCGGGTAGGGTTGCGACACCCAAACCCAAGGCAACTGAAAAAAACAAAACTTGTAGCATGTTTCCATCAGCCAAAGCAGAGAAAGGATTGGTGGGGATGATATTTAAGAGTGTACTCCAAACATCAGGTGCGGTCGCCTGTTGTATTTTAAGCTCAACACTATTGGCATTGGCCTGTTGCAGTGCAGTGGTCATACTGTCACTCAACCCTTCTCCAGGAGCAAACCAAGAACTCAGTGTCAAGCCAATCGTAATGGCAAGTGCGGTACTCATTAGGTAGAAGAGTAGACTCTTACTGGCAATGCGCCCCAGTTTGTTGAGGTC